>JBEKMF010000199.1:0-2630 GCA_050008655.1 Smithellaceae bacterium | reverse complement strand
GCCGCACCCGGCGGCGAAGTGGATTGCCGCACAACGAGCCGGCCCTCGAGTATCAACTGGTTCTGGGGCTTGCCGCCGGATAACAGTTCGAGCAGCATCTTCGCCGCCAGGCATCCCATCTGGTGCTTCGGCTGCTGAATCGTCGTCAGGGAAGGAACTGTGTAGGACGACAGAAACAGGTCGTCAAATCCCACCACCGATACATCGCCCGGCACAATTGCTTGTCAAGAGAAATGGGTCGACTTGACCGTTATTGATGATTAAACCTTTAGAATCTTAGGCTTGACAGCAGAGTACGGCCGGACAGTGCCGGGGGCCTCTATATGGCACACGTGTGTCTTTTTGGGTGAGGATTTAATCACATAGTGATGCAACAGTCATCATTTTCGAGGCATAGTCCGGTCTGGAATCCACTGTTGGCGGAGGATTAGCTCATGCATAAACCAATTTTGGTCTCTCTGAGGACACACGTGCGCACTGCTTCCCTGATTGCGCTCCTTGTGGCACTTTGGGCCGCCTGCGCCGTTGCCCAAGTCGACACAGGCAATATCGTTGGCACGGTACACGACCCGACTGGCGCCGCAGTGCCAGATGCCCGGGTCGTCGTCACCAACCTGGCAACCCACGTCAGCCAGACCACCCAGACGAATTCCGAGGGGCAGTACGTGGTCCTGCTGGTCCAGGTCGGGACCTATTCGGTGAGCGTCGAGAAGACGGGCTTTCAGAAGTCCATCGAGAGCGGAATCAAGGTGGACGTGCAGGCTCACCTGCAGGTTGATTTCACCCTGCGATCAATATCAATTATTATCAATAGGATGCGCGAAACTGGGCGGCGGTTCTGATAAAATGCCGCTGAGGCGGAAGAGAGATGGCGATCTACACGATCGACGAGTCACAACGCAAAGCTGCCAGAGTCGCGGGATTTGCTTACCTAACCACGTTGGCGACCGTGGTCTACGTCAATTTTGGCATCCACCGCCGTCTGATTGAGAACAATGCCGCGGAAACCGCTCGGAATATCCTGGCCCACGAACGACTCTTTCGTATCGGCATTGCCGGCGATCTCATTTACTGCGCAGGCGTTGTCGTGCTTCTCACAGCGCTTTACGTGATTCTCAAGCCGGTCAATCGGGGCCTTGCCTTGCTTGCGGCATTCTGGAGGCTCGCATGGGTCTTGATGTGGCTTGTTATGACGCTGAATCTCTTTGACGCTCTGCGGCTCCTCAAGGGCGCTGACTACTTGCGATCATTTGAAGCGGAGCGATTGCAGGCCTTGGCGAGATTCTATCTCGGCACGGGTTTTGACTACTATTACGTTGGCTTGCTATTTGGTGCATTGGCGTCCACAGTCTGCGGCTACCTGTGGTTCAAGTCCCGCTATATCCCTCGAGCACTGGCTGCCTTCGGCGTGATCTCGTCTGCATTTTGCGTGGCGTGTACTTTCGTTTTCTACATTTTCCCCAACTTCGACAAAATCGTTAACCTGTGGTGGTTCGATACGCCGATGGGTATTTTCGATATCGCACTGAGTTTTTGGCTTCTATTAAAGGGATTAAGGCCGTCTGGGATAGCTGATCCCGATAAAGCACGCGATCGAGCACAGGCCGGTGCCGCCTAATAGCATGCCGCACTACTGCTGCCCGTCGACGTGGACGATCTCCGAGCTGAACGGCGCCGGCAGCCGCACCCTCAGCCCGTTCTCCATCAACTGAGTGCCGGTCTGCAAATAGACGCTCGGATCGATCTCAAACCACACCGCGTACCGCTGATCCGGAACCAGACCTTTGGGACGAAAGATGTAACTCGGGCCGTCGGCCGCCGCGCGGGTGATGACGGCGATGGCGTTGTCAATGGCCGGATTATAGCTCTGAATGGCATCGGTCCCGTCGGGAGCCGGCGGCAGGATGTGGTACACCTTGCCGCCAGCAATGCCGGCGCGCTGGGTCTTGTATTGCCGGATCTCGCTCGCCAGGAATCCGGCCTGATCGGGCGTCAGGTCCGGCAGGCGGTTCATCAGCACCCAAGGCCCGCCGAACATGTAGCTGTGGGCGGCGTACGCATCCAGGCCGTCCGTCTCGGGCATGTAGCGCTCGGCGTAACGGGGCGGGAACGGATAAGTGGCGCCATAGACCGCGCGGCGCGCGTCGGATGCGCCCGATGCGTCGTTAGTGATGGAGGTGACGTAGCTCTTCACCATGTTGAACGTCATCATGTTGCCGCCATTCTCGCAGTTCTCCCAGTACACGTTGGGCCGCGCCGCCTGGATGGCCGCCACCACCGCGTTCAACCCATCCACGGCGTTGGCGTAATTGCTGTCGTTGGGATCGTGCGTATGGGTGGTCTTGGTGCACTGCTTGACCATGTTCTGGCCGTCTTGCAGAATCCAGTCGACATGATACTCATCGATGACACGGATGCCTTCCTGGACGAGCCAGTCGCGCGCGGGCTGGTTGGAGAGACACAAGGAGCTGGCGCCGAAGTAGTTGCCGGTTTCGGTCGAAGTCCAATCCGGGTTGGCTTGCAGCACGGGGCTGTTGGGGTCCGCCTCGGCCAGCGCGAAATGCAAACCGAACTTCATGCCCAGGGAGTGCACGTAATCGGCCAGGCTGTCCAGGCCATGGGGGAACTTC
>JBEKMF010000198.1:0-2830 GCA_050008655.1 Smithellaceae bacterium | reverse complement strand
AGCCATCTATCTTTTCGGGAGGGCGAGCGTCCTCGCGAGCCAAACGCGGTGTTCCGGCATTCCGGCCAACCCCCGGCCAACAATGACTAAACCATAATGACGAATGACTAAAGAATTCCCAAGCACCAATACTCAAATACCAGATGACCGCGCAGACGTTGGAAATCATTTTGTCATTAGGGCTTCGTCATTCTTTCGTCATTATGGTTTAGTCATTCGTCATTCGGCAGAGCGGCAACACACCATGTCCGGTTCATCAGCAGTCCAGCGAAGGATGAGGATGCTTTCCATCTTCCATCTTCCATCTTCCATCCTCGTCGCTTGCAGCATCGCCGCGTTGTGCGTGGCGGCGATGGTTGCCCGCGCCGACGAGCGTGACGTCCAGTTCGACCGCTGGTTCGCCACGCAGACCAACCTGCAGAGTTGGTCCGCCGACTTTACCCAGACCCGCTCGCTCAAGGTGCTGTCCCAGCCGCTGGTGGCCAGCGGCAAGGTCTGGGTGACGGTGCCCAATCGGTTCCGCTGGGAGCTGGGCCAGCCGGCGCAGACCATCGTGCTGCGCCAGCCCGACCAACTGCTCATCATCTACCCGCGGCTCAAGCGGGTCGAAAAGTATTCCCTCGAAGGCGTGCCGCCTGGTCCATTGAAGGACGCGCTGGCCCTGATGGATGCCAGCCTCCCCCGGGATCGGGCAACCATGGAAGAACGTTTTCGCCTGCTCTCGGCGACGGCAACGAACTCGATTTTGCAAATGACACTCCAGCCGAAGAGCGCTTCCGCCCGCAAATTCATCGGCGAAATTATCATCGGCTTTCACACCAACGATTTCTCGATTGCCGTTACCGAGTTGAAATTCGCCGACGGCTCCGGCCTGCGCAACGATTTTACCAACACGGTGCTCAACCAGCCGATTGCCCCCGCGCTGTTCGAGGCGAAACTCGCGCCGGACTTTACCGTGGTGGAACCGCTGCGCCAATGACCGCCATGACCGACCTCCTGCAACTCGCGATGCGGTCGCTGCCCCACGGTCCGGAATTCCGGTTCGTGGACCGGCTGCTGAGCTTGACACCCGGGAAGGAAGGCGTGGGCGAATACCGCGTCCGCGGCGACGAATATTATCTGCGCGGCCATCTGCCCGGCGAACCAATCCTGCCCGGCGTGCTTCTGGTTGAAGCGGGCGCGCAAGTGGCCGGTATGGTGGCGCAGGAAGACCCCGCCAATCCGTCCCTGCCGCGACTGAAGCTGACCGCGTTGCGGGGAGTCAAAATATTTGGTTCCGCCCGGCCCGGGCAAACCCTCACCATCGAAGCCACCATCACCGGCCGGCTGGGCCTGATGGTCCAGGCCAGAGTTTCCGCCTCCATCTCAGGCGTCAAGGTGATGACCGCGGAACTCACCCTGAGCGGCACGAACAAAGGGGTCCATTGACACTTTTCGCCTCTGCGGGTTATTTTTTCTGGCATGGCCCGCAAATTTCGCGTCCAATACCTTGGGCGATTTACCACGTCATGAATCGGCGGCCGTATGAACACAGCGGAACAAGAGAAAGGTAAAAAAATGCCAAAGTTAAGACTTTTTTGGAGAAAGGCTTGCCACCCGCCGGGGAGAGTTATACAAAGCGCCCAGGCTGTAACACCGAGGGCTCACGAGTTTTGGGTGAAAGGAGCCGCGAAGGGTGATGGTTGGGGCGGACGACATGTCCTTGGTGAAGTGGCGAAAATGACAACGAGAAGCTGAGAAAAAACCAATATGAAAACAAACCATATGTTTCAAGGATGGATAAAAAATACGGTGCGACTGGGCTTGGTGGGTGGCTTGAGCCTGCTGATGGGCTATGCCTCCAGTTCCATGGCGCAAACGACACAAACAAACCAAACGACGCAACCGAAGAAAAAGGAAAAGAAGAACAAAGTGCCGCCGTTGCCGGAAGGCGTCAAATTGCACAAGGACCTGAACATCCAGGGCGTCTGGCTGGCGGACGGCTTCGACTTCAAGGGCTACCAAACGCTTTACCTCACGCCCATCGTGTTCGCCGGCGTCGAACGCGACAACGAGGTTGAAATACGCGCCACGGCCATGCAGGAACTGCCGGACGAGCTTGTGACCAGCTTCCGTGACACAAAACTGTTTGCCACGGTGACGACCAAGAGCCAGGACGTGAAGGCCAAAGCCAAGACCCTCAAGCTGGACAACACCATCATCGAATTTTCCAAGGGCAGCGGCGTTGGGCGGCATTTTGGCGGCCCGTTCGGCGCAGGCGGCCAGCCTGTGATCAAGGTGCGCGGCCAGATTTACGACGGCGACAAGCTCGTCTGCGTCTATGAAATCAAACGCAGTGGCGAGTCATTTGAATCCAGGGCGTACGGAGAAGCGATAAGCAGCGAGGATATCCAGCGTAATGATATCCGTGTCCTCGCCCGTGACCTGGGCTATTTCTTCCAGCGCCACGCGCAGTAATTTCCGGCCCGGCATAATGGGTTCGCCGCCAGACCACTGTGCCCGCTCGTTCCGGTTCGAGCGGGACACTTTTACTTTTGCCAACGAACTGGTCTGGCAGTATCGCTTCGACCCGGCAACGGGGGCGATGAGTGTTTCTCCCTGTGATCCGCCTCCCGTTTATACCCATCGCTGCTTCGTGATGGTCAGGTCGGCGCGGCAGTTTTTTTATCATGCCCGTTTCGACCCGGGCCGGCCCGCGGTGGACGCGGAAACCTATCGCCGGCTCATCCGCCAGGTTGTCTCGCGTAGTCCCCGCCGGGCGGGCGCGGAATCGGAGCGGATCGTGATTCCCGGTTACGACGGCCTGCGCGCCTTCAGCCAGGCCCATGAA
>JBEKMF010000197.1:0-3996 GCA_050008655.1 Smithellaceae bacterium | reverse complement strand
CATGTTTTGTTCGACGGACGGTTTGTAATCAATCATGCCGCGAATGTTGGCATCCGGCGCCGGGCCGATCCGGTCGGGCCACGGCGCGGCTTGCGGCATTTCAACGGTCTTGCCCAGCACCATGTCCACAATGGCGTCGTGACCCGTTTGAATGATGGCCCCCGCGCTGAGTATTTTGCCAACGACAAGGGGATGCCAACTACCGTCGCCCAGCGAGTATCTGGCTTCGCCCTGGATGCGGACGATGGTGGCGACCCCGGGTTTGAGGGTCTGGGCGGAAGCGGCAACGGCCAGCACGAGCATAGTGCCGCACATGACTGTGGAATATATGTTTCTCATGATTGCCTTTTAGGAACTGCCGCTTATTTCATGCCACAATAAAAGTGGAGGGTGGTGGTGCGCTTCGGGGTTGATAGTGGGGTTCGGAATAAAATTGTCTTAAAAAAAGGCAAAAAATGACCCGACAGAATTGGGGAAAACTGGCAATCTTCAGATATCCATGCCGCAGATGGTAAAGTGTGGAAAGGGGGCGTTATAGGACAGGACAGCCGGCGAGCCTTGCGCGTGTTTGGCGGCCAGCCGTGCGCTGAAGGAAGGGGGTTGTCCGGCAACAAGGAATCTTTTGTTTTGGCCGACCGTCTGGACGGGGTGCCGGGGTAGGGGGCAAAATCGCGTTCGCTGCCCCCTACCACGAGACTTGTCTCCGCAACGTCTTTCCAATTATAACACCAGAGTGTTACGTCAGAACTTTTCAGGACGATTATCAATGAATCCATTGGCGCGACTGGCCATCCCCAGCGCCCTGATCGTTTTGTTTGTCTTCCTGGCCTATCTGCCGGCATTGCACGGCGGGTTCATCTGGGATGATGATGCTCATCTGACGGCGAATCCCTGCATTGTAGGCCCGCTCGGGTTCAGGGAAATCTGGACGAGCAGCGCGGCAACTTATTATCCGCTGGTGCTGAGCAGTTTTTGGGTGCAGCACGCTATCTGGGGTTTAAATCCATTGCCGTATCACCTTGTGAATATCGCCATGCACGCGGCGTGTGCGGTTTTGCTGTGGCTCGTTTTGCGGTGCTTGAAGGTGCGCGGCGCGTGGTTCGGAGCCGCGCTTTGGGGATTGCACCCGGTGCAGACGGAGTCGGTGGCCTGGATCACGGAATTGAAGAACACACAATCCTGTTTGTTCTACTTACTTGCAATCTGGCTTTTTCTGAAATGGCGGACCGCCGGCACATTCGCCGGCCGGAAAGGAACGGAATGGGACTACGCGCTCGCTTTGTTTTGCGCTGTGCTGGCGATTTTGAGCAAGGCTTCCACCGTGATGTTGCCGGTCGTGCTCGGCCTGGTGTGGTGGTGGGGTGATGGCCGTTGGTGCTGGCGAAATATTTTCAGACTTGTGCCATTTTTCATAATCTCAGCGGCGGCCAGCGGCTGGACGATCTGGGAACAACAGTTCCATTCCGGGGCGGTGGGACCGGACTGGTCGCAAAGCCGGCCCGAGCGGCTCGTGATCGCCGGGAAGGCCATCTGGTTTTATCTCGGCAAATTGCTCTGGCCGCACCCGTTGATTTTTATCTATCCGCGGTGGGGAATTGACGCATCGCGCCCAATAGCCTATCTGCCGGTTCTGGCGGCGGGCGTCACATTGTTTCTTTTATGGCTGAATCGCCGCGGCCGAAGCGGACCGGTATTTTTTGCGTTTGCCTATTTTGTGGTTTCGCTGTTTCCAGTGCTTGGCTTTTTCAATGTTTATTTCTTCCGCTATTCATTTGTGGGTGATCATTTTCAGTATCTGGCCAGCCTCGGTCCCCTCGCACTGGCGGCGGCCGTAATCACCACGGCTCTCGACCTTTTCAAAAAAAGCAGACCGTTCCTGGAACCGGCGCTGTGCGGGACACTGCTGCTGGTGCTGGGCGCGTTGACCTGGCAGCAATGCGGGACGTTTGCCAACATGGAAACCCTCTGGCGGACGACGCTGGCGAGGAACCCGGATTGCTGGATGGCCCATAGCAATCTGGGTCTTTTTCTTAAAAACCAAGGGCGTATTGAAGAGGCAATTGAACATTACCATCAGGCCCTCCGGATCGATCCGAACGCTTGGGACGCGCTGAACGATCTGGGTGTCGCCCTCGCCGCCAGGGGCCAGTTTGATGAAGCGATCGTGAACTATCGCAAGTCCCTCCAGATCGACCCGACCCGCTTCGCAGTGCAGAACAACCTGGGCCACGCCCTCGCCGCCGAAGGGCGGTTTGATGAAGCGATCGAGTCCTATCGCAAGGCCCTCCAGATCAATCCGAATTTCTCCGACGCGCTGAACAATCTGGGTGTCGCCCTCACCGCCAAGGGCCAGTTTGATGAAGCGATTGAGAACTATCGCAAGGCCCTCCAGATCAATCCGAATTTCTCCGAAGCGCTGAACAATTTGGGTGTTGCCCTCGCCGATAAGGGCCAGTTTGATGAAGCGATCGAGAACTATCGCAAGGCCCTCCGGATCAAACCGAACGATTGCGACGCGCTGAACAATCTGGGTGTCGCCCTCACCGCCAAGGGCCAGTTCGATGAAGCGATCGAGAACTATCGCCAAGCGATCCAGCTCAATTCAAACCGCCCCGAAACCTTCTTTCATTTGGGCATGACCCTTGATCAATTGGGTCGCACCCGGGAAGCGGTCGCCCAATACCGGGAGGCACTGAGATTAAATCCCAACCTGACCGGGCCGCTGAACAACCTGGCGTGGGTCCTGGCCGCCAGTCCCGATGACGGGCTTCGCAATGGGCCCGAGGCGGTCCGTCTGGCCCAACGCGCATGTGAGCTGACTCATTATGGCGAACCCTTGTTCATCGCGACGCTGGCCGCCGCTTATGCCGAATCCGGCCGTTTCCCGGAAGCGGTGACCACGGCGGAAAAGGCGGAGCAGCTGGCAACCACAGCCGGGTCTAAAAAATTAGCCGGGACAATCCGGCAACTGCTTGAGCTCTACCGCGCCGGCAAACCTTATCATGAATCTCCGCCGGCAGCGTCATCATCTCTCCAAACGCCCTCACACCGCACGGAACAGTGATTTAAAAAGCAAGACTCGACCAACCATCCCCTTTTCGCTTACAAGGTTAATAGGGGGTCGCCCTGAATTGTAGTGTCGGCTGTCTCAGCCGACAGTGCACTGAGGACTGCATAGACTATAGCAAATCGTCTGTGTGTAGCCCGTGCCTTGTAATGTGGTGAGTTTATGCTCGTAGCTGGCGTAACTGTGCCGCAGGCCATTGGCTTTCCATTTCACCGGCTTCTGCGCGGCAACCATGAAGGCGAAGTTGCCCGGCGGCGTCTTGCGCCGATAGACGGTGACGATTGCGCGGCCCGGTTGCACTCTTCGGAGTCATGATTCACCTTGCTTGGGTTTGCGTGAAAGAGTAGTTTCCATGCGTGATAAGTTGCACAGATGTTGCATGTTGTCATGTCTGTTCACGAAAACGCCATGTGAAAACGGGCATTTTAACCAATGTTTTCAATGACTGCGCTCCCGTAGCTCAAATGGATAGAGCAGCGGTTTCCTAAACCGCGGATCCCAGTTCAATTCCGGGCGGGGGCACCATAAAAGTCGCTGGCGTGAACGTTTTACGCAACAAAAGAGTCAATCTGTTGTTAGATTTATTAGCAGCCTAAATTGAAAACCGCCCGATTATGAAAATCCACTTTTTCAGAAAATCCACCGTGGGAATCGCGCTGGCCGCGCTTTGGCTGGCCAGCGACCGTTCCGCTCAACTCTCGAATGTCCAAGCGCAACCCGCGCCGCCGCCCCCAACCGCCGCCGATGTCTCCACCGTTCCGCCCGCCAGCGTTGCGCCGCCGCCTAGTATTTTGCCCACCAGCCCGCTCGCGGAGGTCATCAAGCTGGTGCAGGCCGGCGTGGATGAAAGCGTGGTTTTTAGCTACGTCACCAATTCCACCAGCACGTTCAATCTGGATTCGGACAAAATCATTTACCTCAGCGATCTC
>JBEKMF010000196.1:0-3874 GCA_050008655.1 Smithellaceae bacterium | reverse complement strand
GGTAAAGCTCAGTTTGGCGGGCAAAGATTAGGTGAAATGGAAGTGTGGGCGATGGAGGCTTACGGGGCTTCTTATACCCTGCAGGAATTTCTTACGGTCAAATCCGATGATGTAGCCGGCCGGACAAGGATTTACGAATCTATCGTTAAAGGTGAACATACATTTGAGCCGGGTCTGCCGGAATCTTTCAATGTACTTGTTAAAGAATTGCAAAGCCTCGGCTTAGATGTGGAATTGATTGAAGAAACTAACGAAGTAAGCACGCAGAAATAATAAAATTAGGGAAGCTTTGTATAAGCGTGTAGGATAATTTACCTAGATATTTAATGGTTAGCATAGGAGAAAATCTGTGGAAGATGTTTTCAGTTATTTTGAGAAGCCAAAAAATCCGATCAGATTCAATGCAATAAAGATTTCTATTGCTTCACCGGACAAGATTCTTTCTTGGTCGCATGGCGAAGTCAAGAAACCGGAAACCATCAATTACCGGACATTCAAGCCGGAAAGAGATGGGCTTTTTTGCGCCAAGATATTTGGACCAGTAAAGGATTACGAATGTCTTTGCGGGCGTTATAAGCGAATGAAACACCGCGGCGTAGTTTGCGAGAAGTGCGGTGTCGAAGTTATTCAATCCAAAGTCCGCCGGGAAAGGATGGGGCATATTACCCTGGCAACACCCGTCGCCCACATTTGGTTTTTAAAGAGTCTTCCCAGTCGCATCGGCAATGTCATGGATTTATCCCTAAAGGAACTGGAAAAGGTTCTTTATTTTGAATCCTGGATTGTTCTCGATCCGAAAAACACTACTTTGAAGAAAAAAGAGCTGTTAACGGATGAGGAATACATCGAAGCTAAAGAGCAATATGGAGAGGATGGTTTAGTCGCGGGGATCGGCGCTGAGGCTATCCGGCAACTTCTGGAAGAAATCGATTTGGAAAAACTCTATGAAAAGCTGCGTGCAGAAGTAGTCACCGTTGTTTCCGACACCAAGAAAAAGAAACTTGTCAAAAGATTGAAAGTAGTGGAGGCTTTGCGCAAATCCGGGAATAAACCGGAGTGGATGATTTTAACAATTCTGCCCGTGATTCCGCCTGATTTGAGGCCATTGGTTCCTCTGGATGGTGGCCGTTTTGCGACATCCGATCTTAACGATTTATACCGACGGGTCATCAACAGGAATAACCGCTTAAAACGTCTGCAGGAATTGAATGCGCCGGAAATAATTATCCGCAATGAAAAGCGTATGTTGCAGGAAGCGGTTGATGTTCTTTTTGACAATGGACGTCGCGGTCGGGCTATTACCGGAACAAATAAGAGGCCGCTCCGATCCTTATCCGATATGCTGAAGGGAAAACAAGGACGTTTCCGCCAGAATTTATTGGGTAAAAGAGTAGATTACTCGGGACGTTCGGTTATCACTGTCGGACCGGATCTAAGACTTCATCAGTGCGGTTTACCGAAAAAAATGGCGCTCGAACTTTTTAAACCTTTTATTTACAACCGCTTGTTGGAGAAAGGATATGTTACCACCGTAAAAAGCGCCAAGAAAATGGTGGAAAGAGAAACTTCTGAAGTCTGGGACGCGTTAGATGAAGTTGTGCGAGAGTATCCGGTCATTCTCAATCGCGCGCCAACCTTGCACCGCTTAGGCATGCAAGCCTTCGAGCCGGTGCTGATTGAAGGAAAAGCTATTCGTCTGCATCCGCTAGTTTGCACAGCGTTTAACGCAGATTTTGACGGAGACCAGATGGCCGTTCACGTTCCGCTGTCCATAGAGGCTCAAACTGAAGCACGTGTCCTGATGATGTCCACGAACAACATTCTTTCTCCGGCCAACGGAAAGCCGATTATCATTCCCAGCCAGGATATCGTTCTGGGTATTTATTATCTAACACGCGCAAAGACCGGGGTAAAAGGTGAAGGAATGGTTTTTTCATCTCCCGAGGAAGTGCGCTCAGCCCTTGATGCCGGAGCAATCGATCTGCACGCCCGCATTAAGGTGCGAATTAACTCAGAATTGAAAGACACCACGGTGGGAAGGATTGTTCTTTCGGAAATAGTTCCCAGTGAAATTACTTTCGATACAATCAATAAATTAATGAATAAAAAGGAGTTGGCTAATTTAATTGATTATTGCTACCGCTTATGCGGCGATAAAACAACTGTATTGTTAGCGGACAGACTTAAAGATTTAGGTTTCAAGTATGCCACTATTTCCGGACTTTCTTTTGCAGTGGGCAATATGATTATTCCGGAGAATAAAAAGAACATTGTTTTGCAGGCCGATAAGGATGTGCTTAAAATTCAGAAGCAGTATATGGATGGTTTGATTACCGATGGTGAGCGTTACAATAAGGTTATTGATATCTGGGCTCAGTCGACGGAGAAAATCGCCTCCGAAATGTTAAACGGTATCAGCACCGAAGAAGTTCCCGCTGCTGATGGTAAAAAACGAAAGATCGAGAGTTTCAATCCTATATATATGATGGCCGATTCCGGCGCCCGCGGTTCCGGGGTGCAATTAAGACAATTGGCCGGCATGCGTGGATTGATGGCCAAGCCTTCCGGAGAAATCATTGAGACGCCGATTACGGCAAATTTCCGTGAAGGTTTAACGGTGCTCCAATATTTTATTTCCACTCACGGCGCTCGTAAGGGTCTGGCCGATACGGCATTGAAAACAGCCAATTCCGGATATTTGACCAGAAGACTGGTTGATGTTGCTCAAGATTGCATCATTACCGAGAACGATTGCGAGACAGTGGACGGAATTTATGTTTCCGCGCTTATGGAAGGCGGCGAAATCATCGAGACAGCCGGAGAGCGTGTTCTGGGACGAGTCGCTCTGCAGGAAATCAAAGACCCGTTTACCTCGGAAGTCATCGTTAAGGCCAATGAGGCCATTGATGAGGCACTGGCGGAAAAGATCGATCGTTCCGGTATCGAAAGGGTTAGCATCCGTTCAGTTTTAACCTGCCGTTCTAAGCATGGTGTTTGTGCCATGTGTTACGGAAGAGATCTGGCTCATGGTCACTTGGTTAATATCGGTGAAGCAGTCGGTATTGTTGCCGCTCAGTCCATTGGCGAGCCGGGAACTCAGTTAACCATGAGAACGTTCCACATCGGTGGTACGGCGAAGTTCGACGAGCACTCTACCTTGGAAGCACACCATGACGGCGCGATCAAATTCGTTAATTTAAATACAGTCAAGACGAAAGAAGATGAATTCGTCGTAATGAACCGTCACGGCGAAGTTCATGTTTTGGATGAACAGAAAAGAAGCCGCGGCAAGTATACAGTGCCTTATGGCGCACATTTGAAAGTGAAAGATAATAGTTCTGTCAAGCGTGGACAATTAATTGCTGAATGGGATCCCTTCTCTATACCAATTCTGGCGGAAGTTGATGGAACGATCAAATATGGCGACATCATCGAAGGGAAAACGATGCAAGAACAAGTTGATGAAGTCACCGGCTTATCCCGTAAGGTTGTTATCGAATTTAAAGGCGGTGATTTAAGACCACGTGTTTCGGTAAAAGATAACAAAGGGAAAACGGCTAAAATAACCGGTACGAATTCTTTTGCCCGTTATTTATTATCCGTGGGGGTTAACATAGTCGTGTCCGAAGGGGATCAAGTTCGTGCGGGAGATATTATTGCAAAGATTCCCCGGGAAACAACTAAAACTAAGGATATAACGGGTGGTTTGCCTCGAGTGGCGGAGCTTTTTGAAGCCCGTAAGCCAAAAGATTTTGCGGTAATCAGTGAAATTGAAGGTGTTGTCTCTTATGGCAAGGACGCCAAAGGCAAGCGCAAGATCATTGTTACCCCGGAAATTGGAGAGGAAAAAGAGTACCTTATTGCCAAAGGCAAA
>JBEKMF010000195.1:0-8214 GCA_050008655.1 Smithellaceae bacterium | reverse complement strand
ATTGGCCGCCGTTATCGTTTCGGGAAAATTCTCGCGGAATTCAAAAGTTCCATTTTGCAGGAACTGGATTATCAACGGGAAGCGTCCAATCTGACCACGCTGGCCAATAATCTGAAGGAATTCCCGCACATTCTCGTTCCGCTGCCCGTGCCCGATTACAGTTCGCGCAGCGTGTTGACGATGGATTATGTCAGCGGAACAAAAATCACCGCGCTCAGTCCCATCGCGCAATTGGACATGAACGGCGATGTTCTGGCCGAGGAACTTTTCAAAGCGTATCTGAAACAGGTGTTGATTGACGGTTTTTTTCATGCCGATCCGCATCCAGGCAACATTTTTCTTACGGACGACGGGCGCGTGGCGTTGCTGGATTTGGGCATGACCGGGCGGGTGAATTCAAACATGCAGGAAAATTTATTGCGGTTGTTGCTGGCCATCAGCGAAGGCAATGGCGATGAAGCGGTGAAAATTGTCCTGCGCATCAGCGAAACCGCGGATGACTTCGACGAGGCCGAGTTCACCAAAAAAGCGACGGCATTTGTTTCCGAACAGCGGAACCAGACCTTGGACCGCCAGGACATGGGCAAAGCCTTGATGGACGTGTCCAGAACGGCGGCCGAAACCGGACTTTATGTTCCCACCGAATTGACCCTGCTGGGGAAAACCCTGCTGCAACTGGAGGAGATCGGGAAAATTTTATGTCCGAATTTCAATCCCAACGCTTCGGTGCGCCGGAATGTCTCCGAAATCATGACGACCCGGATGCGCAAAGCAGCCACGCCGGGGCATTTATTGGGATCGTTTCTCGAAATGAAGGATTTTGTTGGCGGCCTGCCGGGGCGCGTAAACAAGATTTTGGACGCCGTCGGCAATTCTGAATTGGAAGTAAATGTCAAAACTCCCGACGCTCGTCATTTGCTCAACGGCTTCGAAAAAATCGCCAACCGAGTCACCACCGGCATTATTCTCGCGGCGCTGATTGTCGGGGCTGCGCTGATGATGCGAATCGACTCCTCATTCCAGATTTTTGGCTACCCCGGCATCGCCATGATTTGTTTTTTGATTGCCCTTGGCGGGAGTGGCTGGCTGGTCCTGGGCATTCTTTGGAAAGATTACCAGGACAAGCGCAAGCGGAAGGAGTGAACATCCCAATACCCGACTTTTTTTCGCCTGCGGCTGAAGGCGAGACAAACGCGAGATATTCGCATTGAGCCGATGTTCGGGAATGTTCCCGTCAACACCATGTCAGCGCATCCGCTGGTTGCCGTGTGCGCGAATCAGATATTCCATTGTGAGTCGCCGGGCACCTGCCAGCAACACTGCCACGCTCACACCGAGTGCGAATTTAAGTTTTGTCCATGTCATAAAATCGAGAACTCGCCACGCATGGCCTGCGATTTCAGCCGCCCCTATCCTCCGGCACTCACAGCACTCCTCAGAACGATTGGGGGTGCCATGCCTAGCGAAGCAATAGAACCACGACCCGATGACGAGAATGACCTACAAAACGCTTGACTTCCAGCACGCTGCTTTCTATTGTTTAAGCAAATAAAGCCAGTGAGCTATTTTACACTCAAAGGTTTTCGAATGAAAAGGTCAGAGTTCCCGAGCTTGGTGAGGAGGAATCCCTTGATCGTTGCTTTGGGTCAAGCAGGATTATCAGTCATGTTGAATATGAACCGAATCGCCTGCGTGCTGTTCTGCTTAGGGTTCTTGCCCGTCGTTTGTGCTCCTTCACTCCAAGCCCAAACTAACAACCCGGCGGACGGAGTCACGGTCAAAGGTGGAGAAGTGTATTGCCTGCGAGGTGGGCAGTTGGAGCTACTTACGGATAACCTCAAACTTCCCTTCGACATCGAGGTAAACACGAATGGCAGCTTCAAAGTCGGGAGCGGACAGGAGCGCAAGCTCGAGGAGGGACAAGTGCTTCGCCGCGACGGTTGGTTATTGAATCGAGACGGCTCAACTTGGCCCGTTTTTGATTATGTGGCCATGAAGGAGGGCAAAGTCATTGTGGTGCGCGATGGCGAAGCCGAGACGCTCACGGCACCGACCACTTTCCCTGGCAATTTGAAAATTGCTCCGGACGGATCATGCGTCTATCCCAATGGCAGTTCCGCACGCCTGGTGGACGGACAGTTGTTTCGATTGGACGGTACTTCCGTTCCCGCCAAAGACACGGTCACCTTGAAGAACGGCCGGGTGGTGGTGCAAAAATCCGGCACACTGATTTCTCTCATGCCGTCGGAAATCATGGGCATGAACGACGGAACTCGTGTGCGAGGGAATGGCACCATCATGAACCGGGATGGCACGATAACCCAGCTCCGTGAGGGGCAAACGGTCCTCATCGAAGGCGCGGCTTCGGCACACTGACAGTCGCTACCAAAAGCCAAGTCCCGTTGGGGCGACCTGCTTAGGCGAGGGGGTACTACACATTTCCGAAGTCGGCGGTGGAGTTCGAAAACCCGTGGGATTTCTCGGCCGAATTTAATTCGGCAAAGGCGGATCGTGGCGATGACGATTTGAAACTGGCTTGCCGGGTCGAAGCCCGGAGCGAATTGTCGAACGGCGGTCTCAGCCCACTTTCGCGCTTCGCTGTTTCAGCGCGGCAGTCTTCGCCCTCCGCCACGCTCCGGGCGAAGACTGGCGGAGAGAGAGGGATTCGAACCCTCGATACCCTTTTGGAGTATGCACGCTTTCCAGGCGTGTGCCTTCAGCCACTCGGCCATCTCTCCATGCCTTTATTTACAAGCACTTAACGAAGTTACAAGATTTGAAATTTGACTTTTTGATACTGCAATTTGATACTGTATGTGTGAAAGACAAAATTGCCGCACCAAAAGCCCGTTGGTTAAAGACGCCGTTTGCAAATCTGGTTCGTTATGTGCCATCGGGTATTTACTTCTCACGAATACGGGTTCGGGGCAAGCTGATTCGTCGCTCGCTCAAGACCAATAAGCTGGCCGTCGCCAAACTCCGGCTGGCAGACCTTGAAAAGGTTGAGCGGCAGCGGACTGAAATCCGAGAAGCTGTCACTAGTGGCAATATGAGTTTCGGAGATGCGTTGGCAATTTTTCGGGGCCGCCTGCTGAATGACAGTTCACTCAAACCACGCAGCAAAGAATTTCGGCAGGAGCGGATTGCCGCCCTGCGTAATTCTTGGCCAGGGCTGGAGCAAACCGAGGTTCGTAAAATCACCAAACAGGATTGTCTGGCGTGGGCAGCGGACTATTCCATCAAAGCCAGTCCCCCGTGCTTCAACACGTGCGTTGCCACCCTGAGGATGGTCATAGATGTGGCGATTGAAGCCGGGGCGCGCTATGACAATCCGGCTCGGTTCATCAAAAAGCTGCGCGTCCGGCAAAAGGAACTGCAACTGCCGAACCGTGAACAGTTCCTGAAAATGGTTGAAAGCATCGAACGTGTAAACCGGCGGTTCAGCCGGGACTGTGCAAACTTGGTGCGTTTTCTGGCTTACGGCGGCTTTCGCAAAAGTGAGGCGGCTAACATCACCTGGGCAGATTGCGATTTTGGAAAAAAGGAAATTGTCGTGCGCGGTGATCCTGAAACTGGAACAAAGAATTGGACGATTCGCCGCGTGCCGATGATTCCAGACATGTTTGAATTGCTCAAGCGTCTGCGGGATGAACGACCGGACGAGCCGGCGAGCCAGCCTGTGATGCGGGTGCGTGAATGCCAAAAGACGATTGATTCAGCCTGCACGATACTCGGCATTGCCCGTTTTACACACCACGACCTGCGGCATCTTTTTGCAACACTTTGCATCGAGAGCGGTGTTGATATTCCTACGGTGAGCCGCTGGCTTGGGCATAAAGACGGCGGTGCGCTGGCGATGAAAGTCTATGGGCATTTGCGCGATCAACATTCGGTGGCGATGGCGCAACGGGTGACGTTCGGCGGTGTTAGTGCTGTGAAAAATGAGGAAAACCAGTAAAAACGAAAAATCAATGTCGCCTTCTGGCCATCATAGTCGGCCAACTTTGTTGGAATTAATGGCCAGCTATCATGCAGAGGCCAAGCGGCAATTAGGGATCAAAGTAGAAATTGGGCCTGAATTGCACGCTTACCCGCTGCCGAATTGGGGTAAGAGAATAATGACACAGTTAGGCAAGACCATTTTTAAGCCCCTTTTGAAGCTACGCCCGTCAAAAAAAACAACCTGCCAGGACTTTGGTAAAATCATTGGAATTCTAAATCGGTGCATCACGTTTTACCGTGAGGATGTGGCAAAAATAATTGAAGCTGAAGGCTTGGATGAGATTAGTAACGAGGACTGGGAGAAGATTCAGCCCAGTGACCAGTTACGTGCCCACATCGTAAAACAGCTTGGCCGGCCAGTGGCTGACACTGAATCTTTGGAAGACTTGGAAGTGGAATTAATGGAGCAACGAATTAAGCACTTGGAAGAACTCCGAACTCAGGCATTCCAAATCATGTCGCAACGCAGTGCAAAGGACAATGCCATGTTTCACAAAGGCATGTCGCAAGGCTACGAAATATTCATGGACGCGTATGGTCAATTTTGCGGCGACCGTGGCCGAACCGAAATCTACATGGAACTACTTTCCTCGGTGCTTGAGATTGAAAAGATGCGGCGAATGCTCCCGCCGAGAAATGATTCAGACCTCTACGAACATTTGAAACCGTGGTATCGGTTTCCAAATGGACGGGAAGATGGCATTGCTTGGTTGCGGAAGGTATGCGACGACATTTCGCTGTATATGACGGGCAAACGTGGCCGACCTCCGGGGCCGCATTGCGCGCCAGTGATTTAATTACCGGTTTCACCGATTCCACAAGCGGGTAATTATCATTTCTTGGTTCGTTGTAGATATGCCGCATGTCTACAGCGACAAACGAAAACGAAAATAACCAGCCGCTGAAGTTGGGCCTGAACCGCATCGAAGCGGCCAAGGCACTTAGCGTCAGCCCGGCAACACTCGACCGTCTGGCGCATCGTGGGCTTATCCGTCCCTGCCGTGCCACCTACCGCCCTATTTACTGGGTCAAGGAACTGGAAAGGTTTCTCAAGGAAAACACGCAGCCTTCGGAGTGGCACGTATGAACGCGAACCGCTCCTTTGGGGAACCACGAGAAGAAACCGTAAGCCAAGGAGTTGGGGGTGGGGCTGTGGTGGGCATCAGCGCCGAGGCATTCCTGGCCGAAGTCGAGGATGACCGCGCACAACGGACAGGGGCGGGAGCGGAGCGCGGCTCTGCCGCGCCCGCCCCGCCCCTTCCTTGTCTCTTTGTAACATCTCAAACCAAGAGTGAAATAAATCGTTCTGCTCTGGCCCGAAAAGCCCATACCCTCTTTTTGAATTTGGAGGATTTGATCAAGCGGGTCGGCATTGAAAGAATCGGCTTTTTTACGCTCACCTTTGTCGAAAATCTGACCGACCGGCGTGAGGCGCAAAGGCGGTTCAATTCGCTTGCGACTGGTTTCCTGCGGGATCATCTGGATGAGTGGATTGTGACGGTCGAACGTCAAAAGCGGGGAGCGTTGCATGATCACCTGGTGGTCGCATTCCCCTTCGATATTCGGTCTGGCTTTGATTTTGAGGCATGTCGGGCTGCCAATAACGCCAAGCGTCGGGGGAACATGGCCGAGTTTCGCCGGCTGCAAAGGATTTATTTCGCCAGTGCGAATGACGATTTGCGGGAATGGTGGCGTTTGGTGCGTGAGAAAGCCCCGGCTTATGGATTTGGGCGGTGTGAGACTTTGCCGATTCTGAGCAATTCCCAGGCGCTGGCAAAATATGTCGGTTCTTACGTTATTAAGGACGGGCAGAACCGTTTGCCTTGCGACAAGGGGTTGCGGACAGTCCGTTACTCACTGAAGCGCCGGTCGGCGACACTGAATTGGCGTTGGTTGGCCGGTCCCTCGGCGGTGTGGCGCAAGGGCTGTTCGATCTTGGGAGCGGTTTACGGCACAGATGATTTGTCCATTCCGTTGGGCAAGCGTTGGGCCTGGGAAGCCCGGCAAGTTATTTGGCTGCTGGGGCGCAATTATGAGAAGGCTCTGGCTTACATCTACTACGTGCCGGAAAATCTTCCCAAATGGCGTTTTTATGAAATTGTGATGAATTTGGCTGAGGAGTTGTGGAAATTTGAGGCTTCGAGTTTTATGGTCAACCATTCCGGTGATTGAGTGGCTGCGGGAAACACAGCTTGCACAACATGAAGTCTTTGGCTCGTTATTGCCAGCTCACAACGTTGTCTTTGTTGGCACCGGTGTTGGCGTTGTTCATTGGATCAATTCGTCCATCCGGCCCGGCGGACCAGACCATGACCTTGCCGTGATATTGGAAATTGTCGGCAGTGTTGTCCGGATTGATCAGACCATTCAAACCGGGATTGGCGCTTGTTCCACTCGCACCGGACACCTTGTTTAAGCAATAAAACGAGTCCTTGCAATTTTCGTCGTAGTTCAAGTCCATGCTGATGACATAAGGATTGCCCCAAGGATCGCGATAAACACCGTTCACGTCCACGCCGCCTTCCGGCGGCCCGGGCACCGAAGGGTCGTAGCCCGACATTTTGGGGCTCAGGAAAATCGTATGCTGGGGGTTTTTCTGATAATTCAAGTTCGCCAACACCGGCTGGCCGTTGGGGTAATTGGTGACGTCCATCAAAATGGCAATGACCTCGGCGTTGCTCAAAATGAGGCCGCTCACGGGAGTACCAACCGTAAGCGTACTTGGGGGTGCTGGTGTTTGAAATACACTGCCGTAAGTGAAATCGTTGGTGCCCGCCGCCGTTTGGACGGTGCTCGAAACCGGAAACTGTCCATAATCTGAATCGAATTTTTCAATGGCCCTAGCAATGTCGTTGGCTTCAAGCTTTGCTTTTGTCTCTTGCGCTCTGATTCCCGCCCGGCTCAATACCACCAACAGCATCGCCGCGAGAATGGCAATGATGGCAATGACAGTAAGCAGTTCGACTATGGTGAAACCCGCGCGCGGACGGAATATGCACCGACCTGCCCGGGAATCAGTGTTCATATTGCAAATGTAGAAGAAACCAACTTGTAAGTCAACGGCGTTTCCCTGGTGTCCTGGTTCGATTACTTCTTTACATTGGTCAACTCTTTACAAATCAATCGGAGAATCCCTAACGCTATCTCTGCTTCGCCTCGTTCAATGGTCGTTTTCTGCATGAGAGCACGGCCCGGGTGAATTAAATTTCGGTGCTTCCGAATTAGTTGAGTCAGGCTTCCTGTTGCATCGCCGAGTAATTGCAATTTTTGTGCGGCCTTGATCAAATCAGCGAGTCGCCACTCTTCCAGCTTTTTCTTATCACTCCATTTTGCTGCCAGAATTTCCGCCTTTTTGGGCAGTAGCAAATCGAGCAAGGCGGCTTCCGTTGCACTACCAGCCATCACAGCCGATGCATTAAAAGCTCCGACATCGAAGCAACGACATGCTTCGCCAGCAATAACCTCTGCAAATGATCTCAGGTTAGAATCATTCACGAATGACAAATCAGGCGCTGGAGTGACAACAACATTGCGCGATGTCTTGTGTTGCATCGAAGATATTTCTTTGTAAGATGAATCTGGCAATTCAGATTCAACTGCCAAAGGATGGGACAAACTCGCCAGCTTTGGAACCCAAAAAGAAGCCTGCCGATCCTTTACGAACACGCGCGTTTCTCTATTGAAATTTTTCAAGAGCATTTCGTCGTGATAAGCCAGAAGTGGGCCGGTTCTTGGTATGTACTGAATTTCTGTGGGGAACCTAATTCTCCAATTGCCACCCGCGTTGGAGTCATAAATATAAGTTTGATATACGTAATCAAACGACCCTAATTTTCCCAACATCACGCGTTGTTCATCATTCAAGTTGAGTGCTCGCCCAATTTCTTCATCCGAACATTCATTTGTTTGCCTTTCTTTCTTCTTGTGAAAATATTCCTCTCGCAAAAACTCAAG
Source organism: Smithellaceae bacterium (assembly GCA_050008655.1). GTDB lineage: Bacteria > Desulfobacterota > Syntrophia > Syntrophales > Smithellaceae > UBA4810. The sequence continues at coordinate 258 of JBEKMF010000195.1, read as the reverse complement.
CAAACGAACACGCATATTTTGATATGCTTCACCGTTCTTTGTTAGTAAGATCCCGATAAGATGTAGTTCAAAGCGATTGCCTTGGGAATCTGTATTTTCCCAAACGATGTCACCACTTAAAGGGTTCAAGCACTCATATACATCGGTCGGGGGGTGGTTTCGATGTATGTCGAACGTAGTGGGCCATTGGTTGTGCTCTAGGTAATACTCCCAAAATAAGTTCAAAAAATTCCGCTGCGAATCGTTTAATTCTTTCCG
>JBEKMF010000194.1:0-2547 GCA_050008655.1 Smithellaceae bacterium | reverse complement strand
GCCTGACCCCAGTGCTCCCACAAATTTTTCCTCCCGATAAACCGGGAACCAGAGTTCGCGATTGGCCCAGTTGTCCAGGTTGGAACATCCCGCCGCCCCCAGCTTCTCCAGCCGGTCTTTGTCAGCGGTCCGGATATACAATCCCCGGTGCCCGCATTTGACCATGGCGATTGCCGTTCCCAACTTGATCAAATCGCTCCCGAGGGTGGAAATCTCTTTGACCGTCATATGGTCAAGCACGCTCTCTTTGGGACCGAGCTTTGCCTTTTTCTCAAGGAATTTTTCCTTGTATAGGAAGTAAAATATTTCCTCCGCACTGGGCACCATGATGTCCGACAGCGGAACCCAATCTTTAAGGATTGCCTTCCAGTCAACCTTGCCGGCGGGACTGTTTACATCAGGTAGTGAAAGATCCAGTGCGGTGGTGGTCCCCAATTCCTTGGTTTTTTTGAGGATTTTTGTCAACTCGGCACCCGTGTTGTCGTAAATCTTTTTCATCCAGGGCGGATACCCGAAGAGCATCAATTTTGACCTGCCGACCAGGTCGAAATCCATGTCATCATAGCCGAAGGTGTCGTTTGCCCCGCAATGATGCAGATAAAAACGGTCTATGCCGGGGATGCATATCGCGATGGTGTATGATGTTGATTCCCCCCTGACCATGTGAATACCTTTGAAATGGCCTTCGTGCTCTTCATACCAGCGAAGAATCTGTTTGCCAAAGTCATCATCGCCGATTTTCCCGATCAGTTCGGTTTTCACACCGAGGCGCCGGATGGATACGCCGGCGTTGGTAACCGGGCCGCCTCCGACGACGACGCAATTGCCCATATTTATCATTTTGCCCGGTACGAGGACATCCGTCATCTTGTCCACTTTTCCCTCGATGGTAAAAGCAGGTATCAAGTCAAGGCAGGTATGACCGGCGGCTACGATTTCGAGATTTTTCTTGTTCACGACTTTAGGTTCCATAGGATAATTCTCCCGGCAAGCTATCGAAGTTACAACTTATCCGTCAATCTTTTTTACCTTCTGCCTCGGACTATTTTGACGACAGCGTCAAAGGCTGGCTTGGGTTGGCAGTGACGGTCGAACAACATGGGATAGTCGGCCCTGCCGGTGATGGGCAGGTAGCTCCGCCAGGATTGGCCGTCGTGTACCGCCCAGAACGTGACCCGGCTGAACTTGTCCCGGTGCTTCCGGAAGAGCGAAAACAAATCGGCATACCGCTTCGCCAAATCCTTCTGGACAGAATCCGGCAGGCCGTTCGGATAGGGATTGTGCTTCTTCTGCGTAGCCGGATCAAAGGAGGCGAGGTCCACTTTGGGGGCATCCACCGGGTAAAAAGGAAGCACTCCGATGTCCATTTCAGTAATCATCAGCTTGATGCCCAACTTGGAGAGGGCCAAAACGTAGGCCTCAATCTCTTCAATGCGCGGATGCTCCAGAAACCAGTGACCCTGAATGCCAATGCCATCCACGCGAACGCCTTTTGACTGCAGATTCTTGATAAGGCGGATGACCCCTTCGCACTTGGGTCGGAACTCAAAATCGTACTCATTGTAATATAGCTGTGCGCCGGGATCGGCCTGACGGGCAAATTCAAAGGCCTTGAGCACGTAGTCCTCACCGATGATGTCCAGCCATTTGGATTTCCTGAATGAACCATCCGCCATGATGGCTTCGTTGACCACATCCCAGCCGTTAATCCGGCCCTTGTATCGGCCCATTACCGTGAAGATGTGGTCTTTCATTCGTTCCAGCAACGCCTCGCGGCCCAAGGGCTTGCCCGATCCATCCTGGAACACCCAGTCTGGTGTTTGATGAAACCAGACAAGCGTGTGGCCAATGATATGCATTTTGTGCTTTTCGCCAAAGGCCACATAACGATCCGGCGCTTCAAAATTATACCGGTTCGGTTCCGGATGAACTTCCTCCCACTTCAGAATGTTTTCCGGCGTGATGGTGTTGAAGTGTTTTTCCACCAGGGCCATGGCGTCCGGTTCCTTGCCGGAAATCTGATCCAGGCTGAGGGCGGCGCCAATATAAAAGTCGTCCTTGAAAACGTCTTTCAAAGCCGGTTGGTTGGCGCGTTCGGCGCGGGTTGCAGTGACGGTTCTGTCTGGTGTGTTAGTCATTATTCTCCAATCAACCTTTCGCGCGTCGGCCGGAAGACGACTTGTTCGGGCATCGAACAAAATGCCCCTGCCGTGTCGCTTGTGGTGCGTTCATGTGCGCCCTTTTTCTACGGAAAGCCGGCGGCGAGGACAAGGAAAATTGTCATTGGATGCGGCCAGCGCGTCCTTCTCTTGCACAAAACGCGTGCTGATCCCGGTTGCCACGCTGGACGGTTTTGAAACGGGGCAGGGGGCGAAAACGAAAAGTTGCCGGAAAAAAACGTAACCTGTTTAACACGCTCACCTGCCATGCAAAACAAAACCTTCCGGCCGCGCCCTGTCACGGATGCAGGAAAGCCGCGGCGTTCGTTAGACCGGTGTCGCGGAATGGCAAGCCGGCCTGATAGAATTCGATTTGTCGCTGCAGGTC
>JBEKMF010000193.1:0-2704 GCA_050008655.1 Smithellaceae bacterium | reverse complement strand
AAAGGAAAAGCTCGAGAGAATAGCGGGAATTTCTTCGGAAGAGGCAAAAAAAATATTGATCCAGTCTATGGAAGTGGACGCTAAACGCGATGCAGCGCTGATAGTCCGCAAAATTGAAGATGAAGCAAAATTTACTGCGGATAGAAAATCACGGGAAATAGTTGCCTACGCAATTCAGCGGTATGCCGGAGATGTTGTGGCGGAAAATACGGTTTCGGCGGTCAACTTACCCAGCGAAGAAATGAAAGGGCGCATTATCGGCCGTGAAGGCAGAAATATCCGGGCTATTGAAGCGGCTACAGGCATAGATTTAATTGTTGATGATACTCCGGAAGCTGTCGTTCTATCCAGCTTTGATCCGATTCGCAGGGAAGTGGCCAGAATTTCACTGGAGCGGTTGATTCAGGATGGACGAATTCATCCTGGACGTATTGAGGATATCGTTAAAAAAGTAAAAGTAGAAGTCGACCAAATTATCAGAGAAACCGGAGAAAAGGCATCCTTTGATGTCGGCGTTCACGATATTCACCCTGACATCATCAATATGTTGGGCTCTCTTAAATATCGCAAGAGTTATTCGCAAAATGTTTTGCAGCATTCCATGGATGTTGCATATCTTACCGGTATAATGGCTGCGGAATTGAAAATGAATGTTAAGGAAGCCAAACGCGCGGGATTATTGCATGACATCGGCAAAGCGATAGACCACAAAGTTGAAGGAACACATGCGGCTATTGGGGCTGATTATGCCAAGCGGTTTGGTGAGAATCCGCGCATAGTTCAGGCTATTGCTACTCATCACGATGATGGGCGAAATAACACCCTGCTTGGTGTCCTGGTGCAAGCGGCAGATACACTATCGGCGGCCCGTCCGGGTGCGCGCCGCGAAATGCTGGAAACATACGTCAAACGTTTGGAAGAACTCGAAAAGATCGCGCAGTCGTTCAGCGGAGTCGATAAGTGTTTTGCCATCCAGGCAGGCCGTGAAATCCGCATTCTCGTGGAAAACGAAAAAATCTCCGATAACGATGCAGTAATGTTATGCAATGACGTTATCAAAAAGATAGAAGCGGAGCTCACCTATCCGGGGCAGATAAAAGTGACTGTAATCAGGGAAACCCGTGTTTCTGATTATGCAAAATGATTTTTTTTCAGATGGCGCAGGAAAAGGCTTCAAATGAAGATACTTTTTATCGGCGATATAGTGGGTAAACCCGGCCGCAAAGCGGTAAGCGAATTCGTCCCGTTATTGATCTCCGAGCGTAAAATCGATCTCGTCATTGCCAATTGTGAAAATGCCGCTGCCGGATTCGGCGTGACCAGGGAAATAGTCGAAGAACTTTATGGAAGCCGCATCGATGTACTGACATCCGGTAACCATATCTGGAACAAAAGGGAAGTTTTGGATTTCATCGGGGATTATGAAACTCTCTTGCGGCCGGCTAATTACCCCGCCTCAACTCCGGGTTCAGGTGCCGTGCTCATACCTACCGCAAAAGGGGAACATGCAGGAGTTCTCAATTTAGCGGGCAGAATATTTATGCACCCGATTGATTGTCCTTTTGTAACGGCGAAAAATAAAATCGCTGAGTTGAAAGCAAAAACAAAAGTTATTGTTGTTGATATTCACGCTGAAGCAACCTCCGAAAAAAGAGCTCTGGGCTGGTATCTTGACGGCGAAGTTTCCGCCGTTTTGGGAACGCATACTCATGTGCAGACAGCGGATGAAGAAATCCTGCCGCAAGGAACGGCCTACATCAGCGACGTAGGCATGACCGGACCTTTTGATTCGGTGATCGGCGTAAAAAAAGACCTCATTATTGAACGGTTTTTAACTCAAATGCCGAATAAGTTTGATGTAGCCAAGGGAGATATTAGAATGCAGGGAGTCATACTGGATATTGATTCAATCAGTGGGAAAGCAAATTCTATTGAAAGGATCAGCATCAAGTTAAAAGAATAGGCGGAGGCATGTTTAGATGAAAAGCACTTACGATATTTTAAAGGAAAGAGGCTTTATTGAGCAGGTGACAGATGAAGCTCTAATCAAGAAGCTTTTCGCGGCAGGCAAAGTAACCTGCTATATCGGTTTTGATCCTACCGCTACCAGTTTGCACATCGGCAGTTTGGTACCCATCATGGCTTTGGCGCATATGCAGGCCAACGGAAATAAAGTGATTGCGCTTGTCGGCGGGGGAACCGGCCTCATCGGCGATCCCAGCGGCAAGACCGAAATGCGTCAGGTTCTGACGCGAGATCAAATTGATTACAATGCACAGTGTTTGGGCAAACAGCTTTTTCAATACCTCGATTTTTCGGATAAAAAAGCGCTGTTGCTCAACAATGCCGATTGGCTGACAAAAATTAATTATATCGAATTTCTGCGAGATGTGGGCCGGCATTTTAGCGTTAACCGGATGTTGGCCGCGGAAAGTTATAAAATTCGTCTGGAAAAGGGGCTGAACTTTATCGAATTTAATTACATGGTTCTGCAGGCTTATGATTTTTTGCATTTGTTCCAGAATTATGGTTGTGCCCTGCAGATGGGCGGCAATGACCAATGGGGCAATATGCTGGCGGGAACCGAGTTGATCCGCAAGATTGCCGGTAAAGATGCCCATGCCGTAACTTTTCCTTTGATTACCACATCGCTCGGTCACAAGATGGGAAAGACCGAGAAGGGAACAATCTGGCTAGATGGCGG
>JBEKMF010000192.1:0-2722 GCA_050008655.1 Smithellaceae bacterium | reverse complement strand
TGCTAGTAGCTCCAAATTCTGAAGTTGGATTATATATAGGCACGTAGCTCAGGGGGAGAGCGCCATCCTGACGCGGTGGATGTCCAGGGTTCAAATCCCTGCGTGCCTACCATTTTTAAGTTAAAGTCATGTGATAACTGCCAGTACAAAGGGCATCAACGAAATGGAGATGCCCTTTTAAAATAGTGCTAATATTAATAATGAGTTCATCAGTAACTTAGTTTTATGAATATAAAAATTATTTTCCCCGATAAAAAAGAAACAGCTATTAAACCGGGCATTACCGCTATGGAAGCTCTCTCTCAATGGCAAAAAAAAGCTTTGGATTCTGCTGTAGCGGTCAAAGTTAGCGGAATAGCTGTTGATTTAAGCTATATTTTAAAGGAAGACTCAACAATTTCTATAATTGATATTTCTTCGCCGGAGGGATTATCTATTTTACGTCACAGTATTTCTCATGTAATGGCTCAGGCTGTTCAAGATATTTTTGCGGGAGCGAAGGTTTCCATCGGTCCTTCTATCGAAGATGGTTTTTATTACGATTTTGAATACAAGGAACCGTTTACTACAGATGATTTTGCTAAAATCGAAAAGCGTATGAGCGAGATTATCGCCGCTGATTATTCTTTTATTCGTGAGGAACTTTCCCGTGCCGCCGCAGTAAAATTATTTGAAAAAAAAGGTGAAAATTATAAAGTTGAATTAGTTAATGATTTGCCGGCTGAGGTAAAAGTTGTCAGTGTGTATAAGCATGATGATTATATTGATTTGTGCCGGGGGCCGCACATTCCTTCAACAGGCAGAATTAAGGCTTTCAAGCTTTTGAGCGTTGCCGGAGCTTACTGGCGCGGGGATGAAAATAATAAAATGCTGCAACGCATTTACGGAACAGGATTTGCTGAAGAAAGCGCTCTTAATGAATATTTAAAATTACTGGAGGAAGCCAAAAAAAGAGACCATCGCCGCCTGGGAAAGGAACTTGATCTTTTCCAAATTAATGAAGAGGTTGGTCCTGGTTTGATTATTTTTCATCCCAAGGGAATGATGTTGCGTTACATAATTGAAGATTGGGAACGAAAAGAGCATTGGAAGCGCGGCTATGAAATGGTCATGGGTCCTCAAATTCTTAAAGTTGATCTCTGGAAAAAATCGGGACATTTTGATCATTATCGCGACAACATGTACTTTACCGAAGTGGATGAACAGACTTATGGAATTAAGCCCATGAATTGCCTTGCACATATGCTGATTTATAAATCGAAAATTCGCAGTTATCGCGATTTACCTTTGCGCTATTTCGAATTGGGCACAGTTCATCGTCACGAGAAGACAGGCGTCTTGCATGGCCTGATGCGGGTGAGACAATTTACACAAGATGACGCGCATATCCTTTGTACGCCGGAACAATTGAATTCCGAAATCCGCGCCATCGCCGATTTTGTCAATTATGCCATGGGCATTTTCGGTTTTGAATATGAAGTGGAATTAAGCACTAGACCAGAGAATTTTATTGGCTCGGATCGGGATTGGGAGCTGGCGACAAGGGCGCTGGAAAATGCTCTTCAGGATAATAAAACAAATTATATAGTGAATGAAGGCGATGGAGCTTTTTACGGACCGAAGATTGATTTTAAATTAAAAGATGCCTTGAAAAGAAAATGGCAGTGTGCGACAATTCAATGCGATTTCACACTGCCGGAAAGATTCGACTTAAATTATGTGGGAGCAGATGGAGAAAGACACCGGCCGGTTATGTTGCACCGGGTTATCCTCGGCGCGGTCGAACGGTTTATGGGCGTGCTCATCGAACATTATGCCGGAGCTTTTCCAGTTTGGTTATCGCCGACACAAAGTGTTTTGTTGACCGTCACAGACAAACATATACCTTATGCAGAAAAAGTTTATGGCGAATTAATCGCTGCCGGAATTCGTTGTGAAAAATTTTTTGATAACGAAAAATTAGGGTACAAAATTCGTCAGGCGCAAATGCAAAAAATGCCATTTATGTTGGTTATCGGCGATAAAGAAGTAGAAGCGAATACAGTTTCTCCGCGTGCGCGTGATGGCCAAAATTTGGGAGCGCTGTCAGTAAAAGAATTCATTGCTCTAGTACAGGAAATGTGTGAAAAGAAGAAATAATACTTTTTTAGGTACTTATTTGTTGCAGGAGGTGACGTATAGTTAAAGATTTACGAATCAACAGGGAAATCAAATCAGTCAAGGTTCGGGTAATCACTGAAGAGGCTAAACAGTTGGGAGTAATATCGTTGGAAGAAGCGTTAGCCTCTGCAGAAAAAGCTGGTTTGGATTTAGTAGAAGTATCGCCTACCGCAGAACCGCCGGTATGCAAAATAATGGATTACGGTAAATATCGTTACAAGCAAAGCAAGAAACTGCATGATGCCAAAAAAAGTCAGACCGTCATTCATGTTAAAGAGATTAGATTAAGACCAAAAACGGAAGAGCATGATGTGCAGGTTAAAGTTAAACATATTAAAAAATTTTTAGAGAAACACGATAAAGTTAAAATATCATTGATGTTTAGAGGGCGGGAAATTGCTTTTACGGAGATAGGCAGAAAACTTATGGAAGAAATAAAAAGCCAACTGGCTGATGATTGCGTAATTGACCAGGAACTGCGCCTTGAAGGACGAAATATGGTAATGATTGTTTCGCCCAAAAAATAATAAAAGTGCTGAAACAGAGGAGATTAAATGCCAAA
>JBEKMF010000191.1:0-2819 GCA_050008655.1 Smithellaceae bacterium | reverse complement strand
TATAAAATTGGCGATGTCCGGTATGACATAAAAGAATGTATCCAAAAAGGCATGACCTATGCCGCTCCTTTGAAAATTGTTGTGAGACTGGTCGTATTTGATACTGACCGCATTGCCGACGCCAAAATCGGCAAGGAAGCAACCGAGACAAAGCCGATACGCGACATCAAAGAACAGGAAATATACTTCGGTGAAATCCCGCTGATGACTGAGACCGGCACTTTTATAGTTAACGGTACAGAGAGGGTTATCGTCAGTCAGCTGCACCGTTCGCCCGGCATCTTCTTTGATCATGACAAAGGGAAAACCGTGGCCAGCGGCAAGCTGATTTATTCAGCGCGAGTTATTCCTATCAGAGGTTCTTGGCTAGATTTGGAATTTGATTCTAAGGATCTTCTATATGTGAGGATTGACCGCCGGCGGAAAATGCCAATAACTATTTTGCTCAAAGCGATGGGCAATTCCACGGAATTTATTCTTAATTATTTTTACAGCATCGGAAAAGTTACGATTGAAGACGAAAAGCTTTATTTTACCGCTGATGATACCCTTGCCGGTCAAAAAGCTCCTGAAGATATCAAAGATCCAAAAAGCGGGGAAGTGATAATCAAGAAGGGGCGGAAACTGACCAAGCCTATTTTGAAAAGGGTATTGGATGCCGGCGTTAAGCGTATTGCCATCAAGGAAACCGACCTTGCCGGAAAGATTCTTGCGTCCGATATTCGTGATCCCAAAACAGGTGAAGTTATCTTTCATTGCAATGAAGAATTGCCCTTAAATGCTTTGGAAACAGCCAGACAAAAGGGCATAAATAAGTTAAACTTCATTTATCTCGATGAAGATCTGGATAATGCCGCCATTCGGGATACCTTGTTGATGGATAAAATCGATACCTCTGAAGATGCCATATTGGAAATATATCGCCGATTGCGTCCAAGCAATCCTCCTACGCCGGAAACGGCGGCTAAATTTTTTCGCAGCCTGTTTTTCGAACCGGAGACGTACGATCTTTCGGATGTGGGCCGGGCAAAGATGAATTACAAATTACATTTGAATGTGCCGACTGACGTGACAGTCTTACGAAATGAAGATATTTTATCCGCAGTTAAATATTTGATCGATTTGAAAAACGGTGTCGGTGATTGCAGCGTAGATGATATCGACCATTTAGGTAACCGCCGAGTAAGGTCTGTCGGGGAACTTATTGAAAATCAATACCGCATAGGTTTAGTGCGCATGGAGCGGGCAATCAAAGAAAAAATGAGTTTGCAGGATATCGAAACGATGATGCCCCATGATCTGATTAACGCTAAACCCGTATCGGCCGTGGTTAATGAATTTTTCGGTTCGAGCCAGCTTTCTCAGTTTATGGATCAGACCAATCCTCTTTCGGAAATTACGCACAAGAGACGTCTGTCCGCATTGGGGCCTGGAGGTTTAACGCGGGAAAGGGCCGGATTTGAGGTTCGCGACGTTCATCCCACACATTACGGCCGTATCTGTCCCATAGAAACTCCGGAAGGTCCTAATATCGGATTAATTGTTTCTCTCAGCACTTACGCTCGGGTTAACGAATTTGGTTTCATTGAGACGCCTTATAAGATTGTGGAAAACGGCAAGGTATCGAACGAAGTCCGTTTTATGACGGCAATCGAAGAAGAAAACCAGATCATTGCGCCGGCCGACCGTCCTTTGGATAAGAGCGGAAGGTTTGTCGAGGAATTGATCTCTGTCAGAAAAGGCGGCGATTTTATTTCCGTTGTGCCGGAAGAACTTAAAATGATGGATGTTTCTCCCAACCAACTGGTCAGTGTAGCAGCGGCATTGATTCCCTTTCTGGAACATGATGACGCTAACCGTGCGCTCATGGGATCCAATATGCAAAGACAAGCTGTGCCGCTGATGTGCCCGGAAATGCCGATAGTGGGCACAGGAATGGAAGCGGTTGTGGCGCGTGATTCCGGAGCGGTGCTTGTAGCCAAAAGAGCGGGTCATGTAGAAACCGTTGATGCTTCCCGGATTGTTATTCGTGCTGATCATCCCGAAGAGGACGGCATCGATAGCGGTGTTGATATTTATCCTTTAGCTAAATACCAGCGCTCTAATCAGGATACTTGTTTTAATCAGAAGCCGATAGTTAACATTGGTGAGCGCGTCAGCAAAAAAGATATATTGGCCGATGGGCCGGCAACCGATGACGGCGAGTTAGCGCTGGGCAGGAATGTTATGGTTGCCTTCATGTCCTGGGGTGGTTACAATTATGAAGACTCCATTTTGGTTAGCGAAAGAATAGTCAAAGAGGATATTTACACTTCGATTCATATCGAAGAATTTGAAACTATGGCCCGCGATACCAAGCTGGGCAAAGAAGAAATTACCCGGGACATTCCCAATGTCGGTGAAGAAGCGCTGAGAAACTTGGATGAAAGCGGCATTATCCGCATTGGCGTTTCCGTCAAGCCCGGCGACATCCTTGTCGGCAAAATTACCCCCAAAGGAGAGACCCAGCTTTCTGCTGAAGAAAAACTATTGCGGGCAATATTTGGCGAGAAAGCCAGTGACGTGCGTGATACATCTTTACGCGTACCTCCCGGAGTTGAAGGCACGGTTATTGATGCAAAAATATTTACAAGAAAAGGCGCGGACAGAGACTTGCGATCGCAAGCCATCGAAGCTGACGCCATTGAACAATTAACTAAAGACAGGGATGATGAAATTCGTATTCTTACCGAAACAATAAAAAAAGATGTGGCGAAAGTTGTTAACGGAAAAACTATCTCCACAAAGATTGTCGATGCCAAGAAGAAAACTCTTTTAAA
>JBEKMF010000190.1:0-2841 GCA_050008655.1 Smithellaceae bacterium | reverse complement strand
GTTTTCAGACAACCAGTGGAAACCAGACATTCGGCCTCCAGAATAGGTCGTGCAACACGGAACCCATTTGCCCAATGACTGCTTTTCGGTTTAAATTCTATCCAGTCTTCTTCTTTTAAATCATCAAAATCGATAACCCGGACATCCAGTTTCTGCAGAACAGGCAACACCCCTTTGAGTTCCATGACCTTCCTTGTCCGCGGCCAGCTTCTTTCTCCGACGCTTATGGATTTGGCCCCCATAGCCCAGAGCTCCTCCGCCAGCGCCGCCAGTGTATCATTGTGCGTGGAACCGGGCGTGGGATCGGCTGTATTGAAATTAGGTTTAATAAGAACGTGTTTTTCTTTTACCGGATTAATGTTCAGTGCTTTTAGGGAAGCACTGACTCCTTCTTGGCGAGACTCTGTCCTGGCCAAAATTACCGGACTTTTGTTTGTTACCATACGAGCAATCAAACCTTCATACCGGGCATGTTCAAGGAAGCAGTGTTGCCGCCATCCACAGCCAGATATTGACCGGTGATATAACTGGCTTCATCGCTGGCCAAAAATACTATAGGATAGGCGATTTCTTCGGAGGTGCCGTAACGTCTTAATTCACAGCGGCTGCCCATCATGTCTATTTTGCCTTTTGCTCTGGCGGCGTCGAAATACTTTTGCGTCATTTCCGTTTCTACGAGCCCTGGGCATACGCAGTTCACTCGCACATTGTAGCAGCCCAGGTCGCACGCCGACGTCATGGTGAAGTTAATCATGGCGGCCTTGCTGGCGCTGTAGGCGTTGCCGCCTGCGCCTGAGCGTATGCCGGCGACGGAAGAGATGTTGACAATGGAGCCGCTCTTTTTTTCTATCATGTACCGGACTAAGTGTTTAGTAGCCAGAACTGCGCTCAATACGTTGGTCTGATAAACATCATGCCACACTTTTGCGTCTTGATGTTCCGGGTCAACCATGTCGCCACCCATGCCGGCATTATTGACCAGAATGTCCACGGTGCCGAAGGCGGCAATTGTTGCCTCCGCTAGGGCTTCGATGTCTTCCTCTTTGGACACGTCCGTGGCCTTATAGATTACCTCGCTGCCCAGCTTTTTCATCTGAAGCGCCAGTTCCTTTAATTTATCCTCCCGGCGCGCGGCCACGACCACGCGAGCCCCTTCTTTGGCGAACAACAAAGCCGTAGCCCAGCCGATACCGCTAGAGGCCCCGGTGATCACAGCTACTTTGCCAGAAAGTCTTCTCATTATTTTTTCCTCCCCATAAATTTATAATTTTTCCGGCAGCGTATAACACATCTTTTTTTCTGCCACAAGCACTATGCGAAAAAAGGTGCTGCTCATAAGGCATATTGCAACACAACTATTTCCGGCTCCGGGGGAAGAGTTTCCTTTTTTATCACGACGCTGGATTCCTTCAGGATGTGGACATTGGCTTGATTTTTCGTAAAGTCTTCCACCGGCGCAATAGGAAAATTGCACTTCTGTGTTTTGTAATGCATGGGCACAGTGACATGGGGTTTAATATCATTCATAATCTTTTGCGCCATGGCGGCATCGATCGTAAAAAATCCGCCGACAGGCAATAATAATATATCAACTTTACCTATTTTTTTGAGCAGTTCCGGGTCGAGAGCGTGCCCAATGTCGCCCATATGAACTAAACTCAAACCCTCGACTGTAATTACAAATATCAAATTACTGCCTCCCTTTTTTCCGCCTAAAGAATCATGAAAACAGGGTATGGCTTTAATTTTAACATTTTTGATTTCATGGTCGCCAGCCTTGCTGATATGTTTATATTTCCCTTTTATGTCTTTTATATAATTATGGTCCGCATGATCGTGGCTTGTTAACACAATATCGGCTTCATCTTCGATTTTCCCATAGGATAAAGCGCCGCTGAACGATCCGGATTCATAGGGATCGATAATAATTCTTGTCCCCTTTTCCGTAGTTATCCGAAATGCCGCATGTCCGTACCATTTTATCTTCATAGCTAAAACCTTCCTGTTTTCTTAAAGAGTTTAAATTTTTATGAAAATTATATAATTCTATAAAAATTTTGTCATGCCTTTAAAGAAGAAATTTCTTAAATTATAAACAAAGAAATGAATTATTCAATTAATATTTTCAGCCGTGATTATAGCGATATATGGCCGTCTCTCTACTAACTTGCTTCTTTCAGGCAAACATGCTAATTCCCCTTATTAGGGAAATGCAAAGGATATTTGTTAATGGTTGAAGAAGTTAGGGACCGGCTCTACCGCATCGAAGTGCCCCTGCCCAACAGTCCGCTGAAAGAATTAAATTCATATATAATCAAAGCCGATGATCGGAACCTAATAATCGACACCGGATTTAACCGCAGTGTTTGTTTTCAGGCTATGCAGAAAGGGCTTTCCGCCCTTAATATCGACCTCTCCCGAACCGACTTTATGATAACTCATATGCATGCCGACCATTCGGGATTGATTTCGCGGCTCGCTACAAAGACCAGCATCGTTTACTTCAGCAGAATAGACGCCCGGGTCTTCGATAAGGACAACAACTGGCAGGCCATGATAGATTACGCGGTAATCAACGGCTTCCCTGCCGACGAGTTGATGAAGGCTCTGTACAATCACCCCGGCTACAAGTACAGCCCTAAGACAATTCCCGATTTTTACTTGATTGATGACGGCAATGTGATCGAGATGGGTGACTATCGCCTTCAGTGCATATCAACGCCGGGACATACCGAGGGACACATTTGTCTTTACGATGAAGATAAAAAGATACTCTTTTCCGGCGACCATATTCTCTATGATATAACACCCCATATTGAATCATGGGCCTATCGAACAAAC
>JBEKMF010000019.1:0-22407 GCA_050008655.1 Smithellaceae bacterium | reverse complement strand
GATAAAGAAGTTGCCACAGATGCACTCGCGGCCACTATCGGCGCCCAAGTGATTTCTCCCTGCAGACCGGAAGTCGCTGAAGGGCATACCGGCTATCAAGTGGGCGGAACTTCGCCTTTCGGCATACAGAAAATAATTCCTGTTTTCATGGAAAGATCCATCGCTGATCTGCCCAATATTTATATTAATGCCGGAAAGCGCGGTCTACTGGCACAGATGTCTCCGGTTGATCTTATTAACATACTTAAGCCGTTTATGGTCAGTGTCGCCAGATAAGCTTAGGTATTACAGTCAAAAAAGTTATGATGGAAATTTAAGGTTGCACCAGTATGCCTGAAAACGTTATTATCCGCTGTCTTAATTGCGGAACAAAAAATCGCATACCCAAAAAAAAATTCCAGGGCAGGTCCGTTTGCGGCAAATGCGCTTCGCCATTGGATGACTTGATTATTCGCTGTCTCAAATGCGGGACAAAGAATAGAATGCCCGAGGATCGTCTCAACCAAAAACCTCTTTGCGGCAAATGCCGCGAACCGCTCGTCAGCACCCAGCAAAAAACCAAGCCCCTCGAAGTAACAGATAATACATTTGCCCGTGAAGTACTGTCCGCAGATACATCTGTTCTTGTTGATTGCTGGGCGCCCTGGTGCGGCCCGTGCAAACAATTAGCACCAATAATCGACGAATTAGCCTCTGACTATGCTAATGGCGTAAAAGTAACCAAGCTGAATGTCGATGAAAATCCGCTCACAGCTTCGCAATATGGAATCCACAGTATTCCGACCATGCTTTTTTTTAAAGAAGGTAAGCTGGTGCAACGCCTGACCGGGGCGCTTCCTAAGGAAGAAATCGAAAAAAATTTATTATCCATAATCAAGACCAACTGAATCCGGGCCGCTTGCACATGAAACATAAAAAAGCCGATTTAATGTACAGGTGTAAGGTGTTCGATGTTTGGGAGGAGGAAGTACTTCTTCCTACCGGAAAATCAATCAAACAAAGTTGGATTGACCATAAGCCTACCGTTGCCATTGTCGCCCTCAACAATAAAAACGAGTTGCTTTTAATAAAACAATATCGCCTTGCCGTTAAAAAGCATCTACTGGAAATCCCTGCAGGATCATTGAAGGATGACCACGAATCGCCTGTTGCCTGTGCGCAAAGGGAACTGGCCGAAGAAACCGGCTTCAAAGCCGCGAGCATAACAAAACTTTTCGAAGGCTACTTGCTGCCCGGTTATTGTAATGAATATATGTATTTTTTTCTCGCCCAGGACCTTATTGCCGCACCTCTCTCTCCTGATGAAGATGAATTCATCGAAACAATTCCTACCAAGCTTTCTTCCGCTCAGAAAATGCTCAAAACGGGTGAAATTATTGACGCTAAAACCGCTTTGGGAATTTTTCTTACGGAAAATTTTTTCCGACAAAACAACTTGCTCGAAAAGTAAAACGCTCCACTAAAGTGTCTTTTTGACTGTTTTTTATCTTTTAAAGCTTCTTGCCAGAGGCAAAAAGTTTTGTTAGACTTTCCACAAGTTCGGCAATTATACCGAGTTGCATTCAAAAGATAACGAGGCGGCAAGGAGGAGGCTCCGTAGGCGTATTACTAATACGTTGAGGAAGCCGACGACGATGCCAACAAAGTTAGCTAAAGAATGCGGCTTGGTATTAAAAGAAAGGGAGGCTCCGCCATGATCTATAATGAAGAGTTCGAAACCCTGCCCCGCGAAGCGCTAAAAGCTCTGCAATTAAAAAGACTCCAACAGGTTCTACAACGAGTGTATCATACGGTGGGATTTTATAAAAAATCCCTGGATGCCGCCAAAATCGCACCGGATGATATCAAATCCATTGCCGATATGAAAAAACTTCCCTTTATTACACGCAAAGACATGCGCGATAATTACCCTTACGGCCTATTTTCGGTACCCATGAGCAGTATTGTACGCCTGCATGCTTCTTCCGGAACCAGCGGCAAGTCCACTGTTTTCGGCTATACCAAACACGACATCGAAATATGGTCGGATCTTGTCGCACGCTCGCTTGTTGCCGCAGGTTTAACAAAAAACGATATTATTCATAACGCCTTCGGTTACGGATTATTCACCGGCGGCTTGGGGCTGCATTACGGCGCGGAAAAAATAGGCGCGAGCGTTATTCCCATGTCCGGAGGAAATGCTAAAAGGCAAATAATGATTTTACAGGATTTCGGGCCCACCGTTCTGTGCTGCACGCCTTCCTACGCATTGCATCTGGCTGAAGAAGGAAAAGCCATGGGCGTGGATATGAAATCCCTGAAGTTGCGTGTCGGCATTTTTGGCGCGGAGCCCTGGAATAAGGCGATGCGTGACGAAATTGAAAAAGTTTTCGGTATAACTGCGTTGGATCTCTTTGGCTTGCAGGAAGTTATCGGCCCGGGCATTGCGATGGAATGTCTGGAAGGCCGCAATGGAATGCATATTTTTGAAGACCATTTTATTGTCGAAACAATCAATCCCCAGACCGGCGAAGTGCTACCGGAGGGATCTGAGGGAGAACTTGTTTTTACAACTTTGACTAAAGAAGCGAATCCTCTTATCCGCTATCGATCCGGTGACGTATCGCGTTTGATTACCGAACCGTGCCGCTGCGGCCGCAGTCACGTCAAAATGGAAAGGGTCTTGAAAAGAAGCGACGACATGCTGATTATCCGCGGCGTCAATATTTTTCCATCGCAGGTTGAAGCTATTTTGGTCGATATCGAGGGATTAAAACCCAGTTATCAAATCATCGTTGATAAAATAGGAGCGTTAGACTCTCTGGAGCTTCATGTTGAAGCCAGCGATAAGATTTTCAGCGATTCGGGAAGCGTTAAAGAATTACAGAAAATCGAGAAAAGAATAGTTAAAGATATGAAGGACTATCTGGGCATTGCTCCGCGCGTGAAACTGGTTGAGCCCAACACTCTGCAAAAGACAGGGCCGAAGGTTATTGATAAACGCCGCTTGTGATCAATTAACGAGAAGGGAGTTGCCGCCATGAAAGTAGAACAAATATCTGTTTTTCTGGAAAACAAACCCGGTACACTGGAAAAAGCGACGCGCGCGCTTAAAGATGCCAACATCAATATTCGCACACTATCACTCGCGGAAACGGCTGATTTCGGCAT
The DNA here is from genome assembly GCA_050008655.1 of Smithellaceae bacterium. Taxonomy (GTDB): domain Bacteria; phylum Desulfobacterota; class Syntrophia; order Syntrophales; family Smithellaceae; genus UBA4810. The sequence goes on along the minus strand of JBEKMF010000019.1, from coordinate 19,257 downwards.
TCTGCGTTTGATTGTCAACGATGTAGAAAAGGCCAATAAGGTTCTTAAGGATAGTGGATTTCAGGTCAGCAAAACCCCTGTTGTAGCCGTGGAAGTTCCCGACAAGCCGGGCGGCCTGCACAGCATTATGGAAGTTGTCTCCAAAGAAGGCATTAATGTCGAATACCTTTATGCTTTTGTAGAAAAGAGCGGTCAGAACGCCGTTATTATCTTCCGCTTTGATGCTCCGGAAAAAGCCATAGACATTTTGATGAAGAAAAATTTTACGGTTGTGCCGGGGAAAAAGCTCTACGAGTTTTAGTGAGACCCACGTTTCAGAAGCATAGCGCGCTGAAATTTGCTGGTCGAACTATCCCCTGAGCAAAGCGAATGGGGATTAGTGACACCTTAAAGTACCCTTGAGCACTGATCTATATTAAACATTGTTAGGCCACCACGGTAAAATATGGGGTGTAGTGTTCTTCACTTCTAGTTCCCATAACTTAGCGTAATTTAAGAGGGCAAGTCCGAATGACCGACAAACGTGCTATACATCCTCTTTCCAATCAGGAAATTCCTCGTAAGTTCCTCATCGACGAACTTAGGAGAATCGCCAAAGTATTGGTCAAAATTCCTACTATGGAAGATTTTGACGCGAACAGTCACGTAGGCAGAGCAGTCACATGTGCGAAGAAGTTTCGCGGATGGACCAATTTCCTAATCGCAGCAGGATTCGACCCGGGGTCATCGCGCCTGCAAGTTTCCAACGATGACCTCAAGAACGAGTTTACAAGGATTGCTTCTTTGCTGGGCCGAACACCAACATCAGATGAATTCAACGCGCACAAGCGGCTTGGCAGCGCATCTACGCTAGCACAAAGATTTGGCAATAAGAAAAGGCCTCTGACTTGCAAATCTTTGGGATTTGCTGTCCCCATTAAACCCAAGCCAACAGTCGTTGGTGGCTGGAATAAAGGGCTAAAAAGCGCAAAGGTGAATTTGGATCAACTGCGTCACCTATACGAGGAAGAGGGGTTATCCATAAACTCCATCGCCAAGACGTTGGGTTTCGGTATCAACACAATCAGACGCCGAATGGATGAAGCAGGAATATCGATTCGGCGTCATCACTACACACAGCCAAGGCAAACTGCACCCGAGACACTCCTTTATACTGAAATGGAGAGACAACGAATACCATTTATGAAGCAACAACCAATTGATGGCCTCTATGTCGCCGATGCATTAGTACCAGGTGCGAAGATAATCGTTGAAGTCGACGGCGACTATTGGCATAGGAAAACAGACCAGAGCATTGTACGAAGAGATCAAAAGAAATCCAAATACCTCGAATCACGAGGATACATTGTCTTCAGGTTCACCGAATCGGAACTCAAAGAAGATATTGCCAATTGTGTCGAGAAAATATCCGCTCTCTGGGCAAAGTACAAACATCAATAGGCTGGCGGCCTAACTACGCACAGCGACGTTCATCCACCATACTTGTTTTTATTTACTCCCACGCTTCCCACATTCTTTACATTTCCCATCCTGGCCGATAACACCAATGCATGCCCCGTCACTGCATAAAACTCTTGTATTCCAATCATCGTCGGATTCTGTGACTTCTGATGAAACTGGTTTTTTCTCCTCTGCAACTGCTTTCTGAATATTGCTTACGCCATATCCAGTTGGAAGTTTACCTTCGTAAGTTTTTCCGCATTCTTTGCATTTGCCATCAGGGCTAATAGTGCCGATACAACTTTCATCACTGCACAAAGTTCGTTTTTCCCAATTTTCATCTGTATCAAAAATGATTTTAACCATGTTCTTCTCCAACTATTAATAGCGAAGCTGTTTATACCAGTTTGAATCTTTTTTCCACAAGATAAAATATCTTTGATGACTCCGTAAAAATCCTCGGCATGCGCCGGGCTGTGCTGCCAATAAGATTATCCGAATAAAGGTAGTTGGCACCTAGCCTTTTATACAAGCGACGGCTCTTAAACGAGCCACTTTTCTAGCAAGCCCCGCATCATGAACAACCTGAACAACATCCTGCAGATTTTTATAAGCTTCCGGCATTTCTTCCTGAAGAGTCCCTTTGCTGCCCGCCATTACCAAAACTCCTTTTTCAGCCAGTTCCTTCGCAATGGAGCGCCCCCGGCTAGCTTTTGTGGCCTGTGTACGGCTCATCACCCGTCCTGCGCCATGACAGGCACTACCAAAAGTCTCTTCCATGGCCTTTTCCTGACCAACCAGCACATAAGAGCCGCTGCCCATATCACCCGGAATAAGCACCGGCTGGCCGACGCTTTTATAACGTTGCGGCAGGGCTTCATGCCCGGCGGGAAACGCACGTGTCGCACCCTTGCGATGGACACAAAGCTTCTTCATTTTCCCCTGAATTTTAAAATCCTCTATTTTAGCGATATTATGGCACACATCATAAACCAAACGCATTCCCAGCTCCCGCGGTGCCATCCTCAAAGTTTTTTCAAATATTTCTCTTGTGCGATGCATGAGCAATTGCCGGTTAGCCCAGGCGTAATTAGCGCCGCAGGCCATAGCGGCAAGATAATTACGGCCACGCGTTGTATTCAGATACGCGCAGGCCAGCTGTCTGTCCGGCAGTTCAATTTTAGTCTCCTGCATATGTTTGACCATTAAGGCCAGATAATCGTCGCAAATCTGATAACCCAAACCGCGCGATCCGCTATGAATCATGATAACGACCTGCCCTTTGCGCAAACCAAACGCCTGCGCCGCTGCTTCATCAAATATTTCCTGCACAATTTCTATTTCCAAAAAATGATTGCCGGAACCTAATGTTCCTAATTGCTGTTTGCCTCGCTCCAGTGCGCGGGCTGACACTTGCTCGGAATCAGCTCCGGCCATTACTCCGCCATCTTCTGTTGCTTCCAAGTCTTCCTGCAAACCAAATCCGGCTTTAACCGCCCATTTAGCGCCTTCTTCCAAAACTCTTTTTTCGTCTTTCCCCGATAGTTTGACCTGGCCTGTGGAGCCGACGCCGGAGGGGATATGCTGAAATAATGCCGTCGTCAAATCCTTGATTTTTTCCTTAACATCGCCAAGAGATAAATTAGTCGCGACCAATCGACAACCGCAATTGATATCGTAGCCCACGCCTCCCGGAGAAACAATGCCTTCCGTGAGATCAAAGGCCGCCACACCGCCGATGGGAAAGCCGTAGCCCCAATGGACATCCGGCATGGCCAGCGAATAATTCACAATGCCCGGCAAATGCGCGACATTGGCCACCTGCTTGACGCTTTCATCGTTTTTTAAAAGCTGATATATTTTTTCATTGGCATAGATGATCCCCGGCACCCTCATTTTTCCCGTTTGAGGGAGAAGCCAGCGATTATCGTCTATGCGTGTAAGCTTTATTTCAGACATCGAAAATCACCTTTGCTCTCCAGCCTTCATTTGTTTTTTTCACGCTTATGTCATGATACGTCACAGCTTTTATTTCCGTTTTCAACTGATGTTTATCTGAATCATAAGGCTCACCCTGCAATTGAGCGACTATTTGCCCTGACTTCATCTCTAAACGCTTACATTGTTTAATGATCCACTTTTTTCCATTAAATAAATAGAGCGCCTCTCGCAAAAAATTAACCAAAAGATCTTCTATATCCGCTCCTTTAACCGTTACAACTTTTTCATTAACACTATTTGCACCTGCAAGATCAACCATTAAATCAAACATCGCTTCGACGGTACTGGCAAAAAGTTCTTTTTTTGTTTTGCCCCAGACTTCAATACCGATGTCGGCCGTATGATTAAGCAGTTTATAGTGCTTCATAAGCTAACTATAACTAAATTGATGCGCAAGAACAAGGGTTACTGTTGCTCTGACAATTAACTGTTTAACTTGACATTGTTACTGGCTTCCGGCTCGTAGGCCGGAATGACACCGCCGCTATCTTTCTGTGGTTTTACGTATAAATAGGAAAGCCCCTTACTGTGCAGTAAAGGGCTTTTTTCTAAATTATTTTTACTTGCGGTTTATATCCTGTTTATTCCTCGGTTTCGTCACCGCCGGCTGATCCGTTAACTTCATCTTCCGCTGTCGTGCGGGCGACGCCGACGAGTTTTTCTTTTGATTCCAGATCAATAAGCTTCACTCCCTGTGTTACACGATGATTAACCGGTATTTCTCCAACCTTCATCCGGATGACTTTGCCGCCATCACTGATAAGCATAATGTGTTCATCGCCTGCCACCTGCAACACACCGGATACATTTCCGACTTTAGGCACGATTTTTAAATTAATCGTTCCCTTTCCGCCGCGGCTCTGCAGGCGGTATTCTTCAATCGGCGTGCACTTGCCAAATCCTTTTTCGGAAACCGTCAACACAAACGTGTCTTTCGCCGGTATGTCCACGCCTACGACAGAGTCATCTTTTTTACCGAGATTAATGCCGCGCACGCCTTTTGCCGTCCGGCCCATATCACGCACATCATCTTCCTTGAAACGAATGGCCATACCCCGGCGTGTTGCCAAAAATATATCCTGCTTTCCCGTGGTTAATTGAACATCAACCAGTTCATCACCTTTTTCGATGGAAATCGCAATAATGCCACCGGCGCGCGGGTTGGAATAAGCGGCTAACTCCGTCTTTTTAATCGTCCCCTTTTTTGTCACCATGACCACGAATTTATTATCAGCAAACTCCCGCACGGGTAATGTCGCGCTCACCCGTTCACCCGGTCCCAAGTTTACTAAATTGACGATAGCCTTCCCTTTGGCGGCTCGCCCCGCCTGGGGTATTTGATACACTTTTAGCCAGTACACCTTGCCAGTCGAAGTAAAAATAAGCAGATAGTGATGGGTTGAGGCGACAAAGATTTTTTCCACAAAATCCTCTTCTTTTGTCCCCATGCCCATTTTGCCGCGTCCACCGCGGTGCTGGCTTTTATAAAGACTTGCCGCGTTACGCTTGATATAACCGGAATGCGTAATAGTTACGACCATATCTTCTTCGACAATCATATCTTCGATATCGATATCATCTGTGCTGGCGACAATTTCGGTACGGCGTTCGTCACCATAGCGTTCTTTTATCTCGTTAAGTTCGTCGATAATAACCTGCAGAACTTTTTGCTCATCGGCTAAAATTGCTTCGAGGTTGGCCATCAGGGTTTTGACTTCCGCGTATTCTTCGTCAATTTTCGCCCGCTCCAGTCCGGTTAAGCGCTGCAATCTCATTTCCAGAATTGCTTTTGCCTGTATTTCGGACAGTTTGAATTTCTCGCATAACTTTACCGACGCATCCTGAGGATTTTTAGACGCCTTAATCAAGGTAACGATAGCGTCGATATTTTTCAACGCAATGATCAGGCCTTCCAAAATATGCGCCCGTTCTTTCGCGCGGGCGAGATCAAATTTAGTGCGCCGCACGACAACGTCTCTGCGGAAGGCGATGAATTTTTCTATTATTTCCTTTAGATTTAACACCTGCGGACGGCCGTCGGTTATCGCCAGCATAATAATGCCGAATGAGCTTTCCATTTGAGTAAACTTATAAAGTTGATTGAGGATAATCGCCGAATTCTCGTCACGTTTTAAATCAATGACGATGCGGATACCTTCGCGGTCTGATTCATCGCGCAGATCGGCAATGCCGGCTATTTTCTTGTCGCGCACCAACTCTGATATTTTTTCAATCAGCGTGGCTTTATTGACCTGATAGGGGATTTCCGTGATGACAATTGTTTCTTTGTCATTTCGCGCATTCTTTTCAATAATCGCCCGCGCTCTCGTTTTAATTATGCCGCGGCCGGTTTTATAAGCGGCCAGTATTCCCTCACGGCCGTTGATAAATCCTGCCGTCGGGAAATCCGGCCCGGGTATATGGCGCATTAATTTTTCCACCGTAATTTGCGGATTTTTGATGCATGCGATCGTGCCATTTATGATTTCCGTCAAATTATGCGGCGGAATATTTGTGGCCATGCCTACGGCAATGCCGGAAGAGCCATTGAGCAGAAGCAGCGGTATCCGGGTAGCCAAAAGCGACGGCTCTTGCAGAGATTCATCATAGTTCGGCACATAATCCACGGTTTCTTTTTCGAGGTCGGCAAGAACTTCTTCGGCGATGCGGGCCATTCTTATTTCCGTGTAACGCATAGCCGCGGGCGGATCGCCGTCGATAGAACCGAAGTTTCCCTGTCCATCAATCAGCATGTAGCGCAAAGAAAAATCCTGCGCCATGCGTACCAAGGTGTCATATACGGCCACATCGCCGTGTGGATGATATTTACCGATGATATCGCCGACGATTCTCGCGGATTTTTTATAGGGCTTATTATACCTATTACCCATCTCATACATGGAAAATAAAACCCGCCGATGAACCGGCTTCAGTCCGTCGCGGACATCGGGGATAGCCCTACCGATGATGACGCTCATGGCGTAATCCATGTACGATTTTTTCATTTCATCTTCTATATTCACCAGAGTCGGCTTGTGGTGGATATCTTTTTCCATTTTACTTCATCCTCTCTAAACATAAGCCGCCATGCAACGGCTTATTACTTGTGTATCCGATCGTCGGATTTAAATATCTAAATTGGAAACATCCAGGGCATATTTATAGATAAAATCACGTCGAGGTTCTACCTGATCTCCCATCAGCGTCGTAAATATTTCATCGGCCAAAACAGCATCATCTACGGTGACTTGCAGTAGACTTCTTTTTTCCGGATTCATGGTCGTTTCCCAAAGTTGTTCGGGATTCATTTCGCCCAATCCTTTGTAGCGCTGAACGGTCAAACTTTTCTTGCCGATGTTAATAATATGTTCCACCAACGCTTTAGAGCTTTCCAGAATAACAGGTTCGGCTTTGTCCTCACCGACATCGCGATAAGGCGGTTCCCCGACCACGGAAACCTGCTCCAGCAACGCTTTTATATCGGTAAATTGCGGCGAGCGGAATGTTTCACGATCCATGTAATTGGTCACGGTTTGTCCGTTTTTCTTAATATTAAAAACAATTTTATAGCCTCCGTGGTCCTGATCCTGTTCAATGACATAGTCTATTATGCCGTTCTTCATAGCTTTGAGAGTTCGTTTCGCGATGGGCTGCAATACCTTTTCGCTTTTGAAGCTTTCATCTTTCAAGGAAGGATCGCCGGCCAAAATACGCAACAGATGTCTGTCACGCTGCTCCTTTTCGAAGCGGTCCAAGAAATCCTCTATCCGCATAATCTTTTTTATCAGGCTTAATAGTTTGCTGCCGGTTGCGGGAAAGCGGCTGCCATCGTCCATGACCAAATTAATTTTGTCCACTCCGTTTTCCAAAATGTAATTTCTCATTTGTTCTTCATTGTGAATATAAAGCTCATTCTTTTTATCCACCACTTTAAACAATGGCGGCTGCGCGATAAATAAATACCCTCGTTCGATCAGCTCCCGCATCTGGCGGAAGAAAAAAGTCAAAAGCAGCGTCCGAATATGAGAACCGTCGACATCGGCATCGGTCATGATAATGACTTTATGGTACCGCAGCTTGGTTACTTCGTATTCTTCGGTGCCGATACCCGTTCCCAGAGCGGTAACAATAAGCTTAATTTCCTCGTTTTGCAGCATTTTATCAAAACGCGCTTTTTCCACGTTCAATACTTTGCCACGCAGGGGCAAAATTGCCTGATTTTTTCTATCGCGTCCCTGTTTGGCCGAACCTCCGGCGGAATCACCTTCCACTAAATAAATTTCGCTGAGCGCCGGATCCTTTTCCTGACAATCGGCCAATTTTCCCGGCAAGGAGCCTACTTCAAGCGCGCTTTTGCGTCTGGTTAATTCACGCGCGCGGCGCGCGGCTTCCCGTGCACGGGCTGCATCCAGACATTTATTGAGAATTTGTTTGGCAATTGAAGGATTTTCTTCCAGATAACTGCCGATCTTTTCATACACGATGCCTTCCACCAAACCGCGGACTTCGCTATTGCCGAGTTTGGTCTTTGTTTGGCCTTCAAATTGCGGATTTTGCACTTTGACACTGATGACACACGCCAAGCCCTCTCTTAAATCTTCCCCGCGCAAAGATTCTTTGCCGTCTTTGATCAATTTGTTGCTTGTCGCATAATTGTTAAAAACACGGGTAAGCGCCGATCTAAGACCGATTAAATGAGTCCCGCCTTCAGTTGTGTTAATGCTGTTGGCAAACGCGAATATATTTTCCAGATAAGTCTCGTTATATTGCAGGGCAACTTCCACGGAACAATCTTCTTTCTCTCCGGATACATATATCGGGTGTTTATGCAAAACTTTCTTATTACGGTTAATGTATTCGACAAACGACACGATACCGCCTTTATAAAAGAATTCGTTTTTTTTATCCGTGCGTTCGTCGGTTAAATTTATTTTTACGCCCGAATTTAAAAAGGCCAGCTCCCGCAAACGATTGGAAATAACATCAAAACTAAATTCGGTATCCTGGAAAATTTCGTCGTCCGGCAAGAAAGTAACCTTCGTGCCGTGTCCTTTTGTTTTCCCTCTCATTTCTAACGGCCCGGTAGGTATCCCGCGCTTGTATGTTTGAATATAAACATTACCGTCGCGCCTTACTTCCAGCTCACAAGTTTTGGAAAGAGCGTTAACAACGGAGACTCCAACCCCATGCAGTCCACCGGAGATTTTGTAGGAATCATGCGAAAATTTCCCGCCAGCATGAAGTTTCGTCATAACAACCTGAGCCGCCGAAACTTTTTCCGTTTTATGAATACCGACAGGTATGCCGCGCCCGTTATCATCTACGACAATACTGTTATCAACCCTGATTTTCACGGTTATTGTGTCGCAATATCCGGCGGCAGCCTCATCGATACTGTTATCAACGACTTCATAAACGAGATGGTGTAAGCCTTCCTTCCCTGTGGAACCAATATACATGGCCGGCCTTTTACGCACAGCCTCCAAACCTTCTAATACTTTAATACTGTCCGCATCATATTTATGTGGCATAACTACTTTTTGTCTCCCTCGTCTTGAACTATATTTTTAATGGCATAACGATACATAAATAATCATCGCTTTCGGTTTCTCTTATCGTCGACGGTTTAATGCCTGATCCAACCTCAAACAGAAGGGTTTCTTTGCTGATGACTGAAATCGCATCAATCAAATAATTCACGTTAAATCCCACATCCATATCTTCACCGCTGTAAGTAATATCTATTTCTTCCATAGCTTCGCCGACATCCAGGTTGGTCGAATTAAGGGTTAACTTCCCTTCTGAAAAAGAGAGGATGACTCCACCATAACGCTCCGAAGAAACGACGTTCATTCTGCGTAAAGCATGCAGGAAAGATTCCTTTTCCAAAACAACATTTATGCCTTTTTCCGCAGGAATAACCTTTTTATAGTCGGGATAATCGGCATCAACCAGACTAACCTTGAGGAGAGTATTGTCGGTTTTTACAACAAATAGATTTTTATGAATGCCTATCTTGATGTTTTCATGTTCATCAATAATCTTTTTAATTTCCATTAAACCTTTACGGGGAAGGATAACACCCTTTCCTGTTTCTAAAAAAAGTTCAGATATGGAATGTTTTGCCAGGGCTAAACGATGGCCGTCGGTAGCCACCATACGCAACATATTGTTTGATTCATCTAAAATAACCTCTAATAATACCCCGTTTAAGTTTTTTCTCATTTCATCTGTAGCCATAGCAAACGCTGTTTTACCTATTAATTCTTTAATTATTATTCCTTTAATATTATAAAATTGAATATCCCTGTCTTCAGTAATATCGGGGAAATCTTCTGCCGGTAAGCCGGGTATTTTATAGATCGCTCTCTGACAGGATATTTTTACAATGTTATTATCTTGAGAGAGATAAATAACTTCTCCTTGAATTTCCCTAACCATTTCATATAATTTTTTCGCTGAAACGGTTATTTCACCTTTTTTTATTATTTCCGCTTCATAATCGGAATTTAAACTTATTTCTCTATCTGTAGCTATTATTTTTAGTTTATTGGCTTCTGCTTTTAAAAGAACGTTATTTAAAATGGGTAATGTTGTCTTTTTTTCTACAATTCCTAAAGTTTTTTGAATACCATCAAGAAAGGTGTTTCTATTTATTTTTAATTCCATACCCTCCTCCTTGTTTTGTATTGTTTAATATTATTCTTTTCCTATATTTAATAAATAGTAATAGTAATAAGGCCTGTGGATATGTTAGTAATTATAAAATTTGTAATCATTATAATAAGATATATTAATAACCGCTTGTTTATAACCTGATATTAAAAGTTTATGTTTTGTGGATTAAAACATCTTCAATATCCCGGATTATATTTTTTAACTTAGAATCAACCTCGATTTTATTTAAAATCTTATTTGTGGCATAAATTACCGTTGAATGATCTCTGTTGCCGATTTTTTGACCGATATCAGGAAAAGAAGCGTTGGTTAATTTTCTGGATAAAAACATGGCAATCTGTCGCGCAAAAACAAGATTTTTGTTTTTATTATGGGCTTTTACATCAGATATTTTTACGTTTAATTTTCCGGCAACCACTTTAATTATTTCTTCAATACTTACTTCTTCATTTCCATTGCGTTTAACTACGTTTTTTAGCACTTCCTTTACTAAATCCAAGTCAATTTCTCTGCCTGTTAAAGAAGAATAAGCGCTTATTCTAACCAGGAAACCTTCCAGCTCGCGAATGTTAGATTCTACGTGAGATGCGATATACTGAGCGACAGTGTTAGGCAAAGTAAATTGACTTTCCTGCATTTTTTTCTCAATGATGGCAATTTTCGTTTCTATTTCCGGAGGCTGAATATCAGCGATCAATCCCCACTCAAAACGAGAACGCAGCCGTCCTTCCAGATTAGGAATATCTTTGGGAAACTTATCGCTGGTAACTACTATTTGTTTTCCCGAGTCATGCAACGTATTGAAAGTGTGAAAAAATTCTTCCTGGGTTCTTTCTTTCCCTGCTAAAAAGTGAATGTCGTCAATTAATAAGCAACTAATGTTACGGTATTTTTCCCTAAATTTGGGCATCCGATCATAACGAATCGAATTAATCATTTCGTTCATAAACTCTTCCGCGGAAACATACATAACATTTAATTCCGGGTGAGCGGTAGTGGTGAGAAGACCGGTAGCATTAAGTAAATGGGTCTTTCCTAAACCGGATCCGCCGTAAATGAACAAAGGATTGTAATTTTTGGCCGGTTGTTTGGCTACGGCAATAGAAGCGGCATGAGCAAACTGATTACAGGGACCCACCACAAATCTGTCAAAGGTGTAGTTATTATTCAAAAAAGAATTTTTCCCTTTACTTGCCGTTGAAAAGGAGGTGTTTTTCGGCTGAAGAGAAGGCATGGACACAGGATCCGGGTTTTTTTCTTTGCTTTGAGAGAGTATAAATTCAATATCAACATCAATACCTATAACATGTTGTAATGATTGCTTAATCGTAGAAAAATAATTATCCAAAAGCCAATCTTTAAAAAATTTATTGGGCACCAGCAATTGCACGCACTCGTCTTCCAAGGCGACTATTTTGATCGGTTTTATCCAAGTATCAAAATTTTGCTTACTTAGCTTTTCCTGAATGATTCTGGCCGTTTTGTCCCAAACTGCTTCCATTACAACAACCCTTTATAAACATATTTATCAACATGAGTTGATAACCCATGGAAACTTTAAGCTATTTCAAATCATCAAGAATCAACCCGGAAAGGCGGTTCAATTCATCCATAGAAGTGTAGCGAATTTCGATAGCACCTTTTTTTGATGTACCCTTGATTTGTACCTTTGATATAAATTTTGCGCTCATCGCCTTTTCCAGGTCGGCCAAAAAGCGATCTTTAGCACCTTGTTTTTTACTCGTTGGCCGCTTTTTTAAGTTTTGTATTAGTTGTTCCGTTTCTCGAACGTTTAATTCTTTCTTTAAGATTATATCCAGCGCTGCAATTTGCTCATTTGTTGAGTTACAAGCCAACAAACAGCGGGCATGGCCGGCCGAAATCTTTTTTTCCAGAAGAGCCGCTTTTATTTTAGCCGGCAATTTCAATAGCCGGAGGGTATTGGTAATCGTCGAGCGATCCTTGCCCACACGAAAAGATATTGCTTCCTGAGAAAGGTTAAATTTTTCGTTTAAAGTTATATATGCCGCCGCTTCTTCCAGGGGATTTAATTCTTCCCTTTGAATATTTTCGATGAGTGACATTTCCGCCGCTTCCATATCTGTTGCTTCGCGAATAACAATAGGCACATCTTTTAGGCCTGCGGCTTGAGCCGCCCGCCAACGGCGCTCTCCGGCGATAATTTCATAGCTATTGCCGAATTTACGGACAACAATAGGTTGAATAATCCCGCTGTTTTTAATGGAAGCGATCAACTGTTTTTGGTTTTCATCATGGAAATTTTTGCGGGGTTGATAACGATTGGGTTGCAATTCTTCAATACCGCAAGAAAAAACAGGCATTTTCTTGTCCAGGTCATTCAATAGATCCGGAAAAATGGCACCAAGCCCTTTACCCAACGCGTTTTTTTGTGCCATTTATATTATGCCTCCCTGAATTATTTCTTGGGCCAGTTCCATATAAGCCACGGCCCCGCGTGATTTAATATCGTAAAGAATGATGGGTAATCCGTGACTGGGGCTTTCCGAAAGCCGGACATTCCTCGGAATTACAGTTTTAAAAACTTTATCTCCAAAATGTTTTTTTACATCTTCGGTAACGCGATGCGAAAGCAAGTTTCGTGGATCAAACATAGTCAGCAGAATTCCACCTAAGGCCAATTCCGGATTTAACCGGGCTTTAACTAGTTTAACTGTGTTTAATAAATATCCCAATCCTTCCATGGCAAAATATTCACACTGTAAAGGAATAATCAAAAAATCGGCAGAAACAAGCGCATTGACCGTCATAAAGCCCAGCGAAGGTGGACAGTCAATTAATATAAAATCATATTGCCGCTCCATGGATTTTAACAAGTGCCGTAAACGTTTTTCCCTGTCTTCGATATTAACAAACTCCACCTCCACACCGATTAAATCCTGATTGGCGGGAATTATATCTAGATGAGGTATCGCTGTTTGCAGAATAACTTTTTCCAAAGGCGCATTGCCGATCATCGCATGGTACAAATTAGCTTCTTGAAAGGAATTGTTTGTTATGCCCATACCGCTTGTTGAATTGCCCTGAGAATCGCCGTCGATCAGTAAAGTTTTTTTTTCAGCAGCAGCCAGAGACGAAGACAAATTAATTGCGGTAGTGGTTTTGCCGACCCCTCCTTTTTGATTGGCTATACATATGACTTTGTTCATTTTTTTATTTGATGTCTTCTTGAAAATTGTTTGGAAAAAACTGCCGTTAGAACTAGCATAAAAAAGATGTTTTTAGAAGGCTTTTTTATCTTTTTTTTCCTTTTTTCCGACAATAATTTTATGCTGAATACCCCGGAAGGGGGAAAACACATCATGTTGAAATAATTCACTAAAATAAGATGCTGTGGCGCTCTTGACACAGGCAGAAAATTCACTATCGATATCCTGACCTTTTAAAGCGATCAATGTACCTTGTGGCGCAAGAAAAAAAGCGCCCAGCGATAGGAATTCGGGAAGTTTAAAAGTGGCACGGGAAATAACCACATCAAAAAAATCTTTCCATTTATTGTTTTTTATTAAATTTTCAGCGCGTTCATGAAGAACGAAAGTTTCGGTGAGGTTTAAGAGACGGAGAATATGCTTTAAAAAGGAAACTTTTTTGCGATTGCTTTCCATTAAATATAGCTGCAAATTAGGCCTAGCAATCTTTAAAGGAAGGCCGGGAAATCCGGCGCCGCTTCCTATATCGATTATCCGGGCTCTTTGGTTATTAATAAAATGCAGAGCAGTCAGCGAATCCAAGAAATGCCTACTTACAATTTCCTGAGCGGTTTTTTCCGATATCAAATTTGTTTTGGCGTTCCATAGAAGCAATTCCTTTTGATACAGATCAAATTGTTCCATCTGGAAAGTGTTTAATTCAATACCCAATTCTCGGGCGGCCTGACCGAGTAAAATTATTTCCTTTTCCATGAGCCATAAATAACAAAAAGACCATATAACGGCAAACGATATTTATTGATGTAGTTAATCCCGCAGCCGAGACTCTCAGGATAGCGTAGCGCGTCGGAATATGATACAGGCATTATTCCAGGAGAATAGAGATGAAGTCGCAGACGAATATGAAAAATATCAGCATCGTTTTGCAAAAACCCAAATATGCAGGTAACATCGGCTCTATTGCCCGCGCGGCAAAAAATATGGGTATCGGCAGGATTATCGTTGCGAGCGCGGCCGATATGGATAAAAAAGAAATGCAGAAAAGAGCAACGCATTTGGCCGTTGATGTCCTGGATAAGATACAATATGTTCAGGATATCGGCACGGCCCTGGAAAAATTCAGCTACATAGTGGGGACAACGGCACGCCAGGGTTCTGCCCGTGGGCCATTTATTGCGCCGCGTGTTATTGCCGAAAAAATTGTGGATGTTTCCCGTAAAAATAAAGTTGCTCTGCTTTTCGGCCCGGAAGATACTGGCCTTTCTAATGATGAACTGCGCTATTGTCATACTGTAGTCAGCATTCCAACAACACGAGAACTCAAATCAATTAATCTTTCCCACGCAGTGATAATCATATGCTACGAAATATTTACCGCTTCATTGCCGTCTATCGAGGAAGTAACACCTAAATTGGCGATCTCAAAGGAGTTGGAAGGCATGTACGGGCAAATAAAAACTTTGCTGGCCCAAATCGGTTTTTTAAATCCCGAAAATCCCGATTACTGGTTGATGCATTTGCGGCGGTTTTTTACTCGCGCGGGTCTTTTATCGAGAGAAGTCAAGATAGTTCGGGGTATCTGCCGGCAGTTGGAATGGTATGCCCACCACAAAAAAACTTGACTTTACCGGGCACTTCTCATAGGGATTGCGCATACTAAATTTCCTGGCAATATTTTCCCGAATTTAAGTTGAATATCAATGGAGGTTTGCAGATTATGAATAAAGTATTTTCTTTTACCGGTGCTAAAAAAATTATTTTCGGCACAGGGTCGTTATCAACTTTGGCCGATCATATTAAGGAACTAAACGCAAAAAATCCTCTGGTGGTAATAGATAAAAATCTTTCCCAGACAGGTTTTCAGGAAAAAGTGGCCAAGATTCTTAATCCCGAAGGTATTAAATTTACAATCTATGATAAGGTTGAGCCGGAGCCGAGAATTGAATTAGCGGATGAAGGCGCGGCCGTGGCTATTAAAAACCAAAGCGATATTATCATCGGCATCGGCGGCGGGAGCGCCATGGATGTGGCCAAAGCCATCGCGGTTTTGGTTACCAACAAAGGTAGTGCAGTTGATTATCTGGGGTTGAACAAAGTCCTCAAACAGGGCTTGCCGAAAATAATGATTCCCACGACCGCCGGAACCGGCAGTGAAGTCACTTTTACCGCCGTTTTTGTACGGAAAAACCTGGAAAAGAAGGAAGGAATGAACAGCCCGCATCTTTATCCGGAACTTGCGCTTCTGGATCCGGAATTAACGCTCAGTTTGCCGCCCGCGCCTACGGCGCAAACAGGCCTGGATGCACTATGCCACGCCATCGAATCTTATACCTCCATAAAGGCCTCTCCCCTGAGCGAGCTTCTTTCTCTGCAGGCGATTATACTCATCGCCGAAAATTTGCGCACCTGTGTGCATGACTGCAAAAATTTAGCCGCGCGCGAAAAAATGCTTTTGGGGAGTTTATATGCGGGTATGGGGCTCGCTAATGCCGGTGTAACCGCGGTGCATTCGCTTTCGTATCCATTGGGCGGTAAATACGGAGTCGGGCATGGGCTGGCCAATACCATGATGCTGCTCGCGGTCATGGGTTTTAATCTGCCCGCCGCGTTGGACAAATTTGCCGATATCGCGGAAGCGATGGGAGAATACGTGGAAGGTCTTCCCGTTCGCGAAGCTGCTTATTTGGCTTTGGAAGCTGTCGAGGCTTTAATCGAGGATTGCGGCATTCACAGCACGCTGGCGGAGTTCGGCATCAAGGAAACAGATTTTCCGGCACTGGCCGATGTGGCTATGACTGTGGCGCGGCCGCTGGAAAATAATCCGCGTAAAGTAACCAAAGATGACGCGATCGCAATGTATGCGCAGGCTTTTTAAAACGCAAGAATATTAATATAGCTAGGAGGCAAAAATGGCTGGTGCAGAATTAATCGGCAAAGAAGAAATCAAGGAAGTAATGGATGTGCTCGAAACCGGCATCCTGATGCGGTACGGCTTCGATAAAGAAAGAAAAGGCAGTTTTAAAGTAAGGAAATTTGAAGAAGCGTTTGCCAAATATTGCGGAGCCGGCTATGCGTTGGGAGTTACCTCCGGTTCGGCGGCGCTCAAAGTCGCTCTGGAAGCGTTGGATGTGGGACCCGGAGATGATGTTCTCGTGCCGGCCTTTACTTTTTTAGCCACTTATGAAGCGGTGATGGAAGTAGGTGCTATTCCCATCATGGTGGATATTGACGATACACTCAATCTTGATCCGCAGGAAATAGAAAAGAAAAAGACACCCTATACGAAAGCCGTAATTCCCGTGCATATGTGTGGTTCAGCGGCCAATATCGATAAAATTGTGGAGGTAGCCCGTAAAAATAAATTGCTGGTGTTGGAAGATAACGCTCAGGGCTGCGGGGCGAGCTTTAAAGACAAAAAGCTGGGTAGTTTCGGTGATATGGGCTGCTTTAGCTTCGACTATGTTAAAACAGTAACCACCGGCGAAGGCGGGATGGTCATCACCAACAATCTTGATTTATATCACCGGTCGGAATGGTATCACGATCATGGCCACGATCATAATCCCAAAGTCAGCCGGGCGCTGGAAGGCAGAACTATTTTAGGTTTCAACTACCGGATGAATGAATTGCAGGGAGCATTGGGATTAGCGCAATTGCGCAAACTCGACTACCTTATTGGCGAGCAGAAAAAAAATAAAAAAGTTATTATGGATACATTGGCACAAGTTCCGGGTGTTGGCTTCCGCGCAAAACCTGATCCTACTGGAGACTCCGCCACGTTTTTAGCTTTTAATTTGCCGGATGAAAATCAGGCGCAAAAATTTCAGAATTTGCTGGCCGCTGAAGGTGTGGATACTGTCTGCTACAAAAGAAATTTGTGGCATTATGTTCCTAACTGGGAGCATTTCCTAGCGCACTCGACGGCCAACTCCAAGAAATATCCGTTTACTGATCCTACCTATAAAGGTAAAACCGAGTATTTAAGGGAGAGCATTCCGCACGCCGAAAATATTTTAGGCCGCACACTGGTAATGGGCATTTCCGTTAAGATGAGCTCGGAAAAACTTAATCAAATAAAGAAAGGGATTGAACAGGCAGCAAAAAATTTCTAATGGGATTTCATTTATTAGTTATGGTAAAGACCGATCTTTAGATCCCGGGCATAATGAAGGTACTTGGGCAAAAAATGGAAGGGATGCTTTTGTATTGAGCAAGTAAAAGATTAAATCGGATGCGTCATCGGTAAATGCTTTTTTGACGTTTGCCGATGACGCGTACAAGACAACCAAATTTTTTATAGGGAGCTTCAATCAATGAACTTCAATGATGCATCATTATATGTGCTTTTAGGCTTACTGGCCGGATTTTTAAGCGGCCTGATCGGCATTGGCGGCGGAACGATCATCGTACCGGTTTTGGTTCTTTATTTTGGTCTTTCGCAGAAGCTTGCCCAGGGAACCACTTTGGCCATGCTCATACCGCCTGTTGGTATTTTAGCAGCGTGGACTTATTATAAGCAAGGCTATGTTGATTTTTCCATTGCCTTATTGATTTGCCTCGGCTTTATTTTCGGCGGTTTAATTGGAGCCAAAGTAGCCACGGGCTTGTCCAACATAATGTTGGAAAAGATATTTGGCGTTGCTTTACTTATTATTGCGATAAAAATGATTTTTGCCTAACCAAGCAACTCGAAACTGCATTTAGAAAAAGAAAAAAGCCGCGTTTATAATAGCGCGGCTTTTTAATATTCTAGCGTTGGTATTAGGTCAGATTTTTTCAATAAAGAAAACTATAGCCTTATTCCGCTGAAGCAAGTTTGATACATACGGCAAGCACCTCTATGGCTTTTTCCAGTTCCGCAACCGGCGGCCGGGTAGGTGATATCCGGATGTTCGCATCCTGCGGGTCCTTGCCAAAAGGAAACGTGGCTCCGGCCGGTGTTATGGCCACACCTGCTTCTTTAGCCAATGCCACCACTCGCGTGGCGATGGGTTTTGCCGTGTCCAGGCTAATGAAATAACCGCCTGCCGGATTGCTCCAGGCCGCGAGTCCTGTGCCTCCGAGTTCCTTTGAGAGCACCTTTTGCACGATGTCGAATTTGGGCTTCAGGAGTTTGGCGTGTTCCTTCATCAGGCCACTCACTCCGCCTGGAAACGCATTCAAAAACTTCACATGGCGTAGCTGTTCCGCTTTGTTGGGGCCAATGAACGTTGTTCCGAAAAGATTGGAAATATAAGCAAGATTTTCCACGCTAGTTGCCATAAACCCCAGGCCGGCTCCGGCAAAGGTTATTTTTGACGTTGAGCTGAAAAGATATACCCTGTTGGGATTTCCGGCTTCCTCGCCGGCGCGCAAAAGGTTTTTGTGCAACCTGGGTTTATCAGTCAAATGATGGACTACATAAGCTTCATCGGCAAAAATAGTAAAATCTGCAGCAGCAGCTTTCATTTTGGCCAGACGCGTTACCGTTTCATCGGAAACCGTATCTCCGGTGGGATTGGAATATGTGGGGACAAAAAGAATCCCCTTTACTGCCGGGTCAGCTATGGCAACTTTCTCTATTTCTGCCATATCAGGTCCGTCTTTTGTCATTTTGATCGGAATCATCTCAAAGCCCATTTCCGCAAGAAGCGTGAAATGCCGGTCATAACCGGGCACTGTGACAATCATTTTCGGCTTGACGATCTGACACCATGGTTTGGAACTGCCGAGCAGTCCCCGTAACAACGCCCACATGAGCACATTGGAGAGAATAAGAAGACTGGCATTATTGCCGACCATGGTTTCTTCAGGTTTAACGCCCAGGATTTCAGAACATAACTTGCGTGCTTCCGGCAGGCCCAAAACTCCTCCCGGGTAATTGCGGATGTCGAAACCGCTTTGGGTCTTGACATCTTTTTGCGTCACGATGGAGAGAAGGGCATTGGACAGATCGAAATTATCGTCTCCG
>JBEKMF010000189.1:0-2895 GCA_050008655.1 Smithellaceae bacterium | reverse complement strand
ATGTTTACGATCACATTCAGTCTGCGGGCAAGTCGTTGATGCTCTTGGGGTGTCAGCCAGGCCACGCGCAGATAATCAGCGATAGCCTCATCGTTTAAACCGATTCGCCGGGCTTCCCGTACAGTCACGAGATAGGCCTCGATTTCGGTATCCCGATCCACGTAAGCTCTGCTCTGATCATAAAGATTGCGTCCCTGCCGGAGTTGCTGGACATGGCAGAGCTCGTGAATAATGTCCAGATACAGGATATCGTCGGGAGAAGTGCGCAGGTGCGCCAGACCAATGATTATGGAACCGTCTTTGTTATCCACAAACATTTCATAGGAATGGTCCACCACAAACACTCGGGTATGAGCAATGACCTGATCGATTTCTTCCATTCCGGCAAAGATCGTATACAGAATCCCGTAGGAGCGGATATCCGCAAAAACTTCTTCCAGACGATATTGCCCCGGTTCCAGCCAGCGATTGATACAAAAAACATTTTTCATCAGGATTATCTTGCCTCATTTAGCGCCATAGGATCTGGCCTTACGTGCTGAAACCAAGGCAGCTCACAGCGGTGTCCGTTTTTTAACCAGATAGATGGCTTACTATACATTCTCGTTTACAAGAAATCAATCCAAGCACACCGACAAACGCAGATTGCAATCTGTAATCATTAATTCTGACAATTGCCCTCCATTAAATAGTTATAGGTGAAACACTTAAGGGTATTTTTAAGATTATGCGTATTTTCTTAAAAATACCCTTTTTTAAGAAAATATTAAACCATAATATTTATAAATCAGGGAAACGAGGGACAGCCGCCCACAAAAACTGAAATGAGGTAATGAGGTAATATAGATATAATGGATTAAAAAGGGGGACTGGATTCCCCCAGCATGCCCTGCATTCGCTGGGGTGCCCTGCCGGGTATAAGGCTAAGAGTATGTAACTTAATAACCTAAATAACCTGAAGGTCACTATAGGGTCACGCGAGGGCATCTGCGCCCGGAATGACAAAATACAATTTTTATTTCTTGACCTACAAACACAATCTTAATATGTTGGAAACAACAAAAAATCAAAAAGGAAGGAACACTATATGCCTATCATGACCTGGGCCAAAGACGAAACCGTGGCGATTCTCACCATGACCAATGGTGAAAACAAGCAAAATCTCGCCTTTGCTCAAACCTTAAACGCCATGCTCGATGAAATAATAGCCGACAAATCGGTGACCGCCTTGATTATTACTTCCAATGACGAGAAGAATTTTTCGCAGGGGATAGACGTGGAGTGGATATTGGCAAGATTGCAAAAAAAAGAATACCAACCGGTAAATGATTTTATCAGTGGAATGGACAGCGTGTTTAAAAAATTACTCCTTTATCCGGTGCCGGTAATCGCGGCAATCAACGGGCATGCCTACGGCAACGGCTCGATTATGTCCTGCGCCTGTGATTTTCGATTCATGAAGTCAGATCGCGGATTTTTCTGTTTTCCGGAAGTAAATCTCGGAATTCCTTTCCGGCACGGCATGAACGCTTTTATCAAAAAGGCCGTTCCGATGTATAAGTTATCGGAAATGCAGCTCACCGGAAACCGCTACACCGCACAAGAACTGCAAGCACACCATATTATTCTGAAGGCGTGCGCCAATAAAGAAGACCTAATGGCCGAGGCGTTAGTTTTTGCCAAAACGTTTCAGAAGAAACGCGGAATTTTCGGGGAATTAAAAAAGCGTTTATATCGGGATATTATTGAAATTTTGGATGCCCGGGAGGCATCAATGTTAAGTGAGACTTCTTCTCTTACTATGTCCGATTAAAACAAGCGGCAGGCAAAAATAATTCATAATTACAATTTACATTAGCAAGGCAGGAAAGAAATGAAAACAGCAATTACCGAAATGTTGGACATCAAATATCCCATTATCTGCGGCGCTATGATGTGGCTTTGCAAACCCAAGCTTTGCGCGGCAGTATCCAACGCGGGCGGGATGGGAAATCTGACCGCGGGAAACTATGCCACCGAAGCTGAATTCCGCAACGCTATCAGGGAAACAAGAAAACTCACGAAAAATCCCTTTATGGTCAATGTGACCATCCTGCCCTCTGTGCATATCACCCCGGAACATCACAAAATGTACCTGCGCGTTTGCGCCGAGGAAAAGGTGGCGGGTTTGGAAATATCCGGCACGCCGCTGGACAAGGCGGTCGGGAAAGAATTTATCGATATGCTAAAAAAAACGGGAATTAAACTTTTTCACAAGGTCGGATCGGTTCGCCACGCCGTGCATGCGGAAAAGATCGGTTATGACGGCATCTATGCCGCGGGCATTGAAGAGGGAGGCCATCCACTCAATGACGACGTGACCACGATGCTGCTCACGCCGCGTATTGTCGAGGCGGTCAAGATTCCGGTGGTAACCGTGGGCGGCATCGCGGACGGACGCACCATGGCAGCGGCGCTAGCCTTGGGAGCCCAGGGTGTGATGATGGCGACCCGCTTTGTGGCCACTAAAGAATGCGATGTGCATGAAAATATCAAGCAGGAACTTATCCGCAGGCAGGAAAACGAGACTACTCTCATCTTTAAAAGCATCGGCCTGCAGGGGAGAGCCATCAAAAACAAGGTTGCTGCTGAAGTTTTAGCTCTGGAAGCAAAGGGCTGCGGTCTCACCGAGCTTATCCCGCTCATCTCCGGGAAAAAGGTAAAAGACGCCTGGGAAATGGGCAATGTCGAAGACGCACCCATGATGATGGGACAATCGGTCGGGCTGGTAAAGGATATTCCCACCTGTAAAGAGCTGATCGAACGGATGGTTAAGGAGGCCGGAGAAGATATTAAGCGAATAGCAAATTTAATGAAGGTCTAAATAAAATACAAATAATAATTACAAAATTTTTT
>JBEKMF010000188.1:0-2915 GCA_050008655.1 Smithellaceae bacterium | reverse complement strand
AAATGATGCTCGTATTCGATCACAGTAATGCCTGAGGAAGATCTACAAGAAAAATTTGAGTTGATTCCTGTTCATTTATCAATTAAGAGTTTTCTTTAAGAATTTGTTTTTGTAAAAAACTATGGCTGGGTCCCGTACAACGGAGGCTTGTGAACCCCGTCAGGTCCGGAAGGAAGCAGCGTCAGCAATGTTCCGCCGTGTGTTGCGGTAAACCTGGCCACCAACTATACCATGTCGCGATTTTGTAGTAAATTTAGGAGTTTCATTGGAATATCTCGTATTAGCCCGAAAATTTCGGCCGCAGTCTTTTGAGGAAGTTGCCGGTCAGGAACATGTTGTAAAAACACTGAGAAACGCTATCGACCAGGGTCGCGTCGCTCATGCGTTCCTTTTCAGTGGCCCGCGCGGCGTCGGTAAGACTTCGGTCGCGAGAATCTTGGCCAAATCTCTCAATTGCGAAAAAGGTCCAACGGCTAATCCTTGCAATGTCTGCTCTAATTGCCGCGAAATAACCGATGGGTCTTCATTGGATGTGCGCGAAATCGACGGCGCTTCCAACCGCGGAATAGATGAAATTCGGGAGTTGCGGGAAAATGTCAAATTTGCTCCCGCGGCCGCCAAATACAAAATTTATATTATCGACGAAGTGCATATGCTGACGCGGGAAGCTTTCAATGCACTTTTGAAAACGCTGGAAGAACCGCCGTCCCATGTAATTTTTATTTTTGCTACAACCGAAAGCCATAAAGTTCCCGCTACCATACTCTCCCGTTGCCAGTGCTATGATTTTCGCCGCATATCGTTGAAAGAAATAATTGCTAATCTGGGCAAGCTGGCCGCCGCGGAAGGAATTAAAATATCTCCGGCCTCTCTTACCTGGATTGCCGAAGCGGGCGATGGGAGCATGCGCGACGCGCAAAGCATATTTGACCAGATCATTTCCTACGCCGGAACAAACATTAAAGACGCCGATGTAGAGGAAAGTCTGGGGCTTACGGACAGGAAATATCTATTCGTCTTTTCCGAAGCTGTTTTACAGAGGAATGCCGGTGCCTGCCTGAATATCCTCGAAGAAGCATATTTAGCCGGTATCGACATGAAGCATTTTTATCAAATGCTGCTCAAACATTTCCGAAATTTGCTGTTGGTTAAAATTGCCGCCGCGGCCAGCGCTTCTTTTGATATCGCGCCGGAAGAAATTGAAAAACTGAAAAAGCAGACTGAATTCATATCGCGCGAAACTTTGCAGCGTCTGGCGGAAATTTTAATCGCCGAAGAAGAAAGTTTTCGCCGCAGTCAGGAGCCGCGGATGAAACTGGAGACGATACTGGTCAAAATGGCTTATCTGGAACCGATAATTCCCCTGGGTGAAATTGTTGCCACAATCGAAGCCATCGAACAAAAACTCCAAAAAGGATTGCCGGCAGCTGCCGGCAATATTGAACCGCAACTTGCAACAAATAAACAGGTAAAAGAAATACCTGCGGATTACGGTGCCAAAATCAATATCGCTGATGAAAAAAATAATGAGGATAGCTTAGCTGGTCAGAATAAGCCCACTGATGATCTGAGAACTCTTTCCGATAGTTTGAAGAAATTTATCAAAAAGGAAAACGCAATACTTGGAGCAAAAATTGACTCCGCTGAAATTTTAAGTTACGAAAACAACTGTCTTACGCTGGGATTTCCTAAAGACTATATATTTCTGGAAGATATTAAAGGGAAAAAGCAAAAAGATCTACTGGAGCAAATTGCCGGAAAATTTTTTCAGGCAAATGTGGCAATAAATATTACCACCACCGAAGCTCAAAAAGTAAATACCAACGACAACAATGGGCGCGGCAAAACCAATTTTTTAAACGATATGAAACGGGAAGCGATAAACCATCCGCTTTTGCAGAAAGTTATGGACGAATTTGCCGGCGCCGAAGTAATAGAAATCAAAGAACGGACAGATAAATCGCGTTAGTCCCGTTAGAAATCAGAGGACATATGTTAAAAGAAGAGTTCGGATTGTTTGAACCAAGGTGAGTGGGAGATTTCTAACGGGATGAATTCCTTAGAAATGACATAGGCATATTTTAAAAAAAGAATAATTTCGTCGGGAGGAAACAAAGAGTGCAGGATTTCGGCAATCTTATGAAGCAAGCGAAAAAAATGCAGGAACAAATCGGCCAGCTCCAACAGGAATTGGAAGCAAAAACTATTGAAGCACAGGCCGGCGGCGGTATGGTGCGGGTTGTGGTGGACGGCAAGTTTAAAATAGTTTCCATAAAAATAGAAAAGGAAGCGGTCAATTCCGAAGATATAGAAATGCTGCAGGATTTAATTACCGCCGCGGTCAATGAGGGAATTCGTAAGGCGCAGGAAATGGCTTCCGCAGAAATGGCAAAAATCACGGGAGGGCTGGGTATCCCCGGCATGTAGGTTACACTTATGAAAGCATACGCACAGCCTATTAAACGGCTTATCTCTGAGTTGGGAAAACTTCCCGGTATCGGCGAAAAAACAGCTGCCCGTCTGGCTAACTATATTTTACGCGCAACAGCGGACGACGTAAGGAAACTTGCGGAAAGCATCATTGAAGTCAAACGCAAAATCAAACTCTGCCGGATTTGCTTAAACCTGACAGAGACAGATGTTTGCCATATTTGTCACGATACGACAAGAGATCAAGCCGTGATTTGCGTTGTAGAAGAGCCGGATGCCATGGCGGTAATAGAAGAGAGCGGAGGATTTCGAGGGACTTATCATGTTTTGCACGGACATCTGGCACCTCTGGATGGAATTGGGCCGGAAAATCTGCGGTTAACCGAACTTCTCCAACGAATTAACGGCGGCAAGATCAAAGAAGTGATTATCGCCACAAATCCCGATGTCCACGGCGAAGCGACTGCTTTGCTGATTATCAGGAT
>JBEKMF010000187.1:0-3126 GCA_050008655.1 Smithellaceae bacterium | reverse complement strand
ATTTCTAACTGCCTTGGAACACCTGCCGCCTTGCGCCGGCATCGCCCTGGGCATTGACCGTTTGGCCATGATTTTTGCCAATGCTTTACAAATAGACGATATGATCTCTTTTACACCGGAGATGCTCTAAATTCAGCAACCTTTTTTATTGCAGCCAATTCTAAATCCCTCTAAAGAGCTATATTCATGACTCATTAAATATTTCTTGAAAACTAATAGACACAGCAAACCCGAAAAAGATTTATTGACAAGTACGTTTTTTTCCTTTAGGTTACGCTCCAAGTTTCAATTACATTTTGGAGATGAAAAAGTGAAAGATATTGCTTCTTTAGATTTAGGCGGGAGTTTTCATGGTAGCCTTTTAGGCATGGTCCTTGATGCCGGACTTATGGTTAAATTTGTTCTATTGATACTGCTGATTTTTTCCGTTGTTTCCTGGGCGATCATTTTCTTGAAATACAAATACTATCGTAATATCAAAAAAGAAAATGACGAATTCAATGCGGATTATATGAAGAGCAGCAAACTCTCCGACGTTCATCTGGCTGCCAAAAAATATAAATCTTCTACTGTCGCCGAAGTTTTTCGTGTCGGATATGAGGAACTCACAAAAATAAATAAACCGCTGAAGGAATCGGAATATGCCGCCGATGAAATCAGCCTCTCCTCCTTGGATAACGTGGAGCGATCTCTAAACAACGCCAGTAACACGGAAATGACTAAGCTGGAAAGCGCCTTAGGCTTCCTGGCAACAACCGGTTCGGCCAGTCCCTTCATTGGCTTATTCGGCACGGTATGGGGGATTATGGATACTTTTAAAGGGATAGGCGCCCGCGGTTCAGCAACTCTGGCTGTTGTCGCCCCAGGCATTTCGGAAGCTCTTATTGCCACAGCTGCCGGGCTTGCCGCGGCTATACCGGCTGTTATTTTTTATAATTATTTTTTGAATAAATCCAAAACAATGGTTCAGGAAATGGATAATTTTGCCGCCGAATTTTTAAACATTGTCGAGCGGTATTTTGTTCGTAAATAAATGTTTAGGAATTAATCAGTTATGCATAGCTTACGCAAAAGAAACACGGAAAATAAAGCTCTGGCGGAAATTAACGTTACCCCTTTAGTCGATGTCGTGCTGGTTCTCTTAATTATCTTTATGGTTACGGCCCCGATGCTTTCCATGGGCATCGACGTCAACCTGCCGAGGGTCAAATCCAAGAGCGTCGATGTCACTGAAGAAAAACTTGTCCTGACAATCACCGAAGCCAGAGAAATATTTTTGAATAAAACCAAGATGCAGTTGGGTGAACTAAATTTCAAGCTTGAAGCAATTTTTTCCAACAGAATTGACCGTGAAGTTTTCCTTCGCGCCGACAGAAATGTGCCTTATGGATTTGTTGTTGAAGTTATGTCGGAAATACGCAAGGCCGGCGTGGATAAACTAGGAATGATCACAGAACCGCCCGAGGGAGTAAAATGAAGCCCCGGACGCTCGATAACGGCTTTCGCGGCAATACCGGCGGCAACATTTACAACATGGTTTTCCTCTCGGCAATAATCCATTTCGTCGTCATTACCGTGGTTCTTATTTTGGTCCCTTCATCGTCGAGGCATTTGACTTTTGGGCCTGTTTATTCTGTTCAACTTGTGGGTCCCGACATAGCTTTTCCAAGAAATTCATCTCTTATCCAGGATATTCTGCAACCAATCGAACCGGCAAACCCAATAGTATTAAAAAAAGAAGTTACAAGCCTTACTCCGACACCAACCAAGAAAGAAGAAACCAGTAAATTAAATATTGAGAAAGCTGTCAGCGCAATTAAACAAAAAGATTTAAATCAACAGAAAGCTTCTACCGCAAATTCTAAAACAGGTGTTTCTGCCTCGGTTAAGGGAGACAATCCACAGGCAGAAGCAAATTCACAAAAAAATGAATATATAGCAATTATCAGTTCACGAATTAAAGGAAACTGGAGCCTGCCGCCGACATTGATGCCTAAGGAAAATATAGAAACAATAATTGACGTCAAAATCTCGCGCAACGGCGTTCTGGAATATATCGACTTGGAAAAAAACTCGGGTAACCGCTATTTTGATGATTCCGCCCTTAAAGCAGTTAAAAAATCTAGTCCCTTCCCGCCATTTCCGTCCTTTATTATAGATAGCTACATCGAAATCGGCTTCCGTTTTCATTCTGCAGAATTACGCCAAAAACAAGAAAGGTAAAATCCAACTCCCAATGAAAAAAATATATTTAGCTGCGTCTTGGATATTGTTCTTCTGCGCATCTTTAATCTTCAACAATACTGCAATGGCAAAAATTTATATTGACATAGATTCCCCTAACTTTCAGCAATTCCCTATAGCCGTTTGCGACTACAACGACTTATCAATACACCATGCGGAATCAGCCGGCATCGGCAGTACTCTTGCCGATGAGATCAAAAAATATTTGGCTATGACCGGTATTTTTAATATTTTAAACAAAAATAGTTTCCTGGAAGAAAAAAAAACTGTTAATGCGATAACATTAGAAAACATCCGTTTTCCCGATTGGGCTGCAATCGGAGCCGACTATTTGCTCCGGGGAAATATAATAACCCGAAACGACAGAGATATAATTATTGAGAACCGCCTCTACGATGTCACCCGCGGAGAACTTCTCTTCGGTAAAAAATATAATGCAAAAATTAATGAACCTAAGGCAGTCGCTCGGATGGTTGCTTCAGATATATTACTTGCACTAACCGGCGATGAAGGTGAATTTAACACCAAAATTGCGTTTATTTCCAAAAAAGCCTCCAAGTCTGATATATATACCATCAGCTATGACGGATCAGATATAAATAACATTACCCATCATCAAACAATTATACTTTCGCCACGCTGGTCGCCCGACGGAAATTTTCTTGCTTTTACCTCTTTTAAAGATGGTCAACCCAAAGTTTATATTCGAAATTTAAAAACCGGTACGGAAAAAAAAGTGGCGTCTTTTGAAGGACTTAATTTGTGCGGTTCTTTTTCGCCGGATGGCAAAAAATTATTGTTGACTCTCAGCAAGGAAGACAATGAAGAGATATATGTCCTGGAAACCGAAACCGCAAAGCTTAAACGACTGACTAATGACTA
>JBEKMF010000186.1:0-3140 GCA_050008655.1 Smithellaceae bacterium | reverse complement strand
TTTATAGGCGACACCTAGGGTATCTTCGCCGCCGATGACAACAAGCGCATCAATTCCTAACTTTTTGATGTTATCAATTAGCTTTGCCGAACGGTCATTTTGGGGATTAAACGGATTTGTCCTTGATGTTCCCAGGTTTGTTCCTCCGTAACGATCCCATGTCCGGACGATCTCTTCGTCTAAATGTTTGATATACCTCTCGCAGCTTTTCGGATCGTCGGGATCAACCTCGATGATGCCTTTCCAGCCCTGGGTAATGCCAAGAACTTCAAATGAAACAGAACGGTTTACCGCAATTCTTGGATCAGCCGCGCTTTTTGTTACCCACTTGATTGCGCCATTGAGTCCCGGGCAATCTCCTCCGCCTGTTAATATGGCTATTTTCATTTTCATAATTTTCTTCTCTTCCTGTGACCTGCCTCCGATACTTGTACCACATGTTAAGTAAGATGTCCGCAGTTTTTTGATTATTTCCGATTGAAATGTTGTGTGAATTGGGAAAATAAGAAAACCAAGATTATAGGAAGAACGAAATACCCCAAAAAAAAATCAATTTTACAAATTACTCATTCACTCCCCGAACTCCACTACCCGCTTCTGGTAGAGTGGGAGGGGGCAAAAATGGCGGCGTTTGCAGGAGAAGGCGCGCCGGATCGATGGTCTTTACCGTCTCTTTGTTTTGAAACTGGACTATACGTCAGTCTCTTTACTAGGATAGGGAAGAACCATCAGAATTAAGTATCCTGCTATGGCATACACGATAAGCGCGGCAAGGGTGGCAAAATCAAGCACGAAACCTGAAAATTTCAGGTCTGGAATAATTTTGGCAAATGGCGCTACAAGCGGCGCCGTGACACCATAAAGCCAGGCAACGAAAGGCGTACCTGCATTAACTACCAAAAACTTAAATATCAACCTGAAAGTTAAAAGTAGTTCGATGATGCCCGCGACAATATTAATGAAAGCCCTTATAATTCTAAACATAAATTTGTTTTACTCCTGTTTTACTTAAGTTAATACAACTCTTTATGCTCCTTCGTATTCTATTGCTGAAAACATTTCTGTTACTACTATTTAATTATAAGTTTTCCGTGTAGTCAAGGTAAAAAAATATTTTGTCAACGGCCAGACACAACTTCCCGCGGGTAGTCGGAATCGGTGTAGCCGGAATCATTACCAATTGCACTATCGTATGGACGCGAAAAAAAGTGACGCTCTCTTTCAGGAAGAAGTGCTGCTGAAAACACCTACAAGTCAACAAGCATAGTGAATAAAATATTTTGAGGACTTACGTTATTAAAGCGTTGCATAGGCAATTGCGGTACGTTTGGGGATGTGCAGGTCATTTGGCCGCTGACGGAAGTACCGTTCTTCGGCTTCTTCGTTGGAGAGAAAAGCAATGGTCTTGAAACCTGCCCCGCGCAGTTTTGTTTCGATTGCCGCGGGGGTAAAGAAGCTGACAAATGGTTCTCCAACAGCGGAGACAACTTTAGATAACCAAAAGTGAAAGCTGCTCTCCGGGCCGGATAACGAATCCGGCGGCCGGGCAAAAGTGAAGGCGATTTCGCTCTCCAACGGAAATTGAGCAATAGTCCGCAGCACTGCGTCAATGGCCTCTTCTTTCAGATACATGGTGACGCCCAGCCAGGAAAAAAAAGACGTCTCCGTAAGCGATACGCCATTGCGCAGGAGTCCATCGCGTAACGATTCATGCTCAAAGTCGATACCCGCAAAGCGGAGATTCGGCGGAAGCTCCATGCCGGCTTTCTCCAGCCGCAGCCGTTTTTGAGCTTGCGTTGCCGGCTGATCTACTTCAAATATCTTCAGCGTTTTCGCCCAGGCGGGTTGTCTGTAGGCAAAGGTGTCGAAACCCGCCCCTAAGATCACATATTGCGTGATTCCCCGACCGATTGCTTCCGCCAGACGGTCTTCGGCAAAACGCGAACGCAAGACAACGTGAGCGCGCAATGCGCGCGCGGCCAGTGTTTGGTGGTGATCCTTATTGTTTTTAATCTGACGGCAGGCATCCTCTCCCAGCATTGTCAGTGCGGCGGGATCATCCAGAATCAAAGGCCTAGCGTCCAACAATTGATGCACACCCCGCATGAATAATGTTCCCAAGGCTGTGTTGCTTGCATTGCGATCCGACATTTAATTATCCCTCTTTATATCGAGCATCTTTTTGAACCTTTCCACAAGCGGACCATCCTTGCGCCAGGCGTGGCAAGTATTGATAAGAAATTCTAAGATCATCTTCGCGCGATCAGGATCCAAAACTGCCGGCTTTTTTGATTGATATGCCGCATATCCCTGGATGGCAGCCGGGGCCATTGCCAGAAGCAGCTCCACCAGATGGGTGCAACCCTTATTGCCTCCAGCCAAATTTTTTACTTTCGCCGTAAAGCCTTTGGTAATAGTCAATCCCTTTATAGGTGCGAGGCACCCAATAGTTTCCCGGCACGCTTCCCTGGGTACAGATAGCATGTCCACATCAATATCTTCAATCAAAAGATTAGAACAATTAACCAGCAGTCGTATGGCCATGTGATGAATGACACCACTCGGAAACGTTTCACCGGTTATCACACGAGATTCCTGGAAACGATCATCTTTGAGAAAACCTTCGACAATTATTCTTTGTCCGTCATAATCGTATGTCGTTACTTCTATATTGCGCGTGTGCAGCTTTTCCCCTTTTGATTTCCAAATGGACTGCATTTGATTTTGATTCTCCTATAATAAATATTTTAGTATGTATATTAGGTACGGATCTATTTATTTTGTACTCCGGCAATATCATGATTTTCTCCTTTCTTAATAAACCCGTGGCCTCGCTGATAAATGGTTTTACATACAACTGTTCAGTGGAGGGCAGTTGTCGAAATTGATGATTACTGCTTGAAAGAGAGTTATTAGAAAATTCAATTGTTCAATTAATAACTTTTCCTTAATTTGGTAAATACTCTATCCTGAGCAATTGTGCATATTTCATCAATTGTTCTATCGTTATAGTCATCTATGGAAATCTGCTCATGAACAGTTACTTTAACATGGATTCTTTTCTGAGCACATATATTTATAAGATTATCAATGAGTATCTTCTCTCTGGTCCACGCAATCTCTGAATCTTCCTTGTAGTG
>JBEKMF010000185.1:0-3279 GCA_050008655.1 Smithellaceae bacterium | reverse complement strand
AAAAATGGTAGGCACGCAGGGATTTGAACCCTGGACATCCACCGCGTCAGGATGGCGCTCTCCCCCTGAGCTACGTGCCTATATATAATCCAACTTCAGAATTTGGAGCTACTAGCAGTAAATCGTTATAGTGTCAAGCAAATATCTTATATATCAGCTCTTTTAGGCGGCACGATTGATGTATTTTATTCCCCGGATTATATAAGTCACTCCAGAAGCAATAGTAAAAAATGCGGTTAACCAGCAAATAATTATAATCCAATTAAAACTGATATCAGGAACAATTGCTTTAAAAAGAAGGGCGAAAAAAATAGTCGCAAGTTGCAGAGCAGTTGTAACCTTGCTGATAAATGCTGGTTTAATTTCATATGTTATCGACATCATTGACAATACGATTATCCCGAGTAGTATTATAAAATCTCTGCTGATAACTATTACAGTAAGCCAGGCGGGAATTAAAGCAAAAATAGATAATGAGACAAAACTTGTAGCCAGAAGTATTTTGTCGGCAATAGGATCTAAAAAAGAACCAAGTTTGGTTTGTCGATTTAAGATGCGAGCTAGGATGCCATCAAAAACATCAGTTAAACCTGCAACTGTAAAAGCAATCAGCGCTTTAGTGTATGACTCTTGAATCAAGAATATTACTATTACGGGAACAAGAATAATCCGTGATAATGATAAAAAATTTGGTATATTCATCGCCGACCTGACTTTCTATTCATTCTTAATATTTTTAATATTCTTTTTCGTGCTTTATTCTAGGCCACCTAGTCATTTCTAAAATTTGACTTTTTTTAGCCACGCAAGTTGGGCCCATCAGGAAGAGTTTCTATGATTTTATTGACTACTTCCTCAATGACAGACTCGTAAGTTTCACAAGATTTCATCTCCAGATTTTTGCGTGTAAAATCGAAATTTCTGTCCGTTGATTTATATTTCTCCTTCCAAAGAACTTCACCGCTCTCAGCTTTGCGTAATTCACAGGAAAGAGAGATTGTCACTGGCGCATAAAAGAAACCTATCGAGTTACTACTTTCCAACAACGTGCAATACATTACAGCATCAGCATCAACCAAATCTTTCAAAACTTGCGGTGCGATCACGCCTACGTTTCCTTTCTTGTCACTAATATATAAGGATTCCAGCCTTTGATCAATTGTAGCCAGTGGAAGTTTAGAGTAGCCCTTAAAATAAAGTTGCTCAAGTAATTTAGACCTTAATAACTGGGGAGCTTTATTGTCATCAGTTTTATTTTCCACAGGGAGAATGGCGATAACTTTTGTCCAATTTTTTTCATATTCCGGTTTCAAAACATTTGCTGATTTAGAAGAACATCCGGCAAAAACAAGGATCAAGATCAACAATAAAAATACATGAATTTTATAAGCCTTCACTTTTCCTCCATATTTTTCAAACATATCATCTCTATTTTATTACTATCTGTTTGTTTAATATCCGGTACGCAAGCAGCGTTTTTTACCAATTCATCCGCGAAAGATTTTGCATCTCCGGACATTTCTATTTCACAATGAGCTTCAGACCATTGAAAATTGCAAGGATAAATATTTTTTACTAATTTTGTACGATTTTGTAAGAAATCTTTTAAATTTAGATAATCTGAATATTTTTTTAATCCAATAACACTCAATGAAACTTTGATATTATTCTTTCCCGCTTCTGCCGTCTGAAGAAAACCCATCTTATGCAGGTCATCCTTCAGAGATGACAAAGCTAACACAACATTTGCATTAACTATAAAATTCTGCGCTTGTCTTTTTTCTTCCGCAATTTTATAATATTGGACATATTTATCCTGTTCGTTAATAATGATATTTTTTGCCTGTTGAAACTTCTCATCTTTAGTTGGAACAGCTAATAATTTAGATACGGCCTTCAATATCGCTTTTTCTAATGCATCTTGAATGGCTTCTTTGCGAGCCCTTACTACATCATTTTGTTTTATCTTCGCGCTGCCTTCTACGTAAAGACTTAAAATATCTTCATCGTTTTGAGCATAAACGGGAAGCGAGATAAAAGTAATTAGAACAAGAATTGCTGCAAATAGGTATTTTATCATTGATTAATTATTTGTCATTGAATCATTGCCATTTATCTTCTTTAGTTTTTCAATTTCTTCCCTCACAATTCTTTCGGCAATTTCCGGGATTATTTCGCGTGCTATTTTTTCGGCGATTTCCGTTGTCCGCTGGATAATTTCTTCATTAAGCTGACTTTCTAGCCGTTTTTCCTCAACTTCATTAACGATGTCGTGCAAGTTATTAACTTTGACGTTTTTCTCGTAACCTCGCCCGTCTATTATAATTACCTCTTGATTATTTTTGCCGTTTTTTTCTTCCAATACATCAGTCAAATCAAATATTTTTTTTTCATCTCTGGAATCAGAGTCCATAAATCCCCCCGCAAATCGCTTTGCTAAATAAAAGCGATTTTTTAGTATGTGTTGAAACAATTATCATAGTGTATAAAACAGTTCAAGAGTTATATAAAATGGTCCCATGATATTATTTTAAAAGTAGGCTAATCTTGATTTGTTTATGGAATCTTTATTAATCTTCTGCCGATCTCAAAAGCTTCTTTCAGAAGATATTTGTTCCCTGCAGCTGGACGCTCTTCACTATTTACGTTGATAATCCGGCCCACTTCCTCCATCCCGAGACCGCTTCCCGCCATGCCGGCAAGGTATTGAATCGATCTTTTGTACTGTTCCGGATGGGGAGCGCCCTGTGAAATGGCCAGAGCATAAGTTTTACCGGGCGGCACCATGGAATCATAGCTGCCATCCGGACGGCTAGCATAAAGTGAGTATATTCTATCAACGAAGATCTTCATCTGACCGGAAATACGGTACATGTAGATGGGACAACCGATGACAACGCCAGTGCAGCTTTTTATTGCCTCTAAATATGGACTGAGATCATCCTGCTGATTGCAGCGGCCGAGATTTTTTCGGCAGCTCAGACATCCCCCGCACCCTTTCAGGTTAATATCATGAAGTCTTATTTCCGTTGTTTGAGCACCTTTGTCGCGGGCGCCTTCCAGAATAGCGGCAATGATTGTCGATGTGTTTCCCTTTTTACGGGGACTTCCGTTAAAAGCTAAAACTTGCTTCAATTAACTTCCCTTTATTAATTTATTCTTATATATCTTAATGTTATCTATATCCATTAAAGAATTACCTTATAATAACAATTATCCATCCCTTAAACATTTTTCAATTTTTTCCTGTTGGACATATCGTTTCTATTTAAGCGGTAA
>JBEKMF010000184.1:0-3300 GCA_050008655.1 Smithellaceae bacterium | reverse complement strand
AGGCCAGAGAGCTTATGTAGCGAACAAACGTCGATACATATATTTCGTCGAGCCTGTCTCCCTGGATTGTTGTTTTTTCCTGTAATCCCGGCGGCACGATGACCACTCTTTGATAACTAAGAGCCTTGAGCATTATACCGCTATTCAACAGCGTAACTATTCCGATAACCAAAATGGTGAATTTTAATAACCTGTTTTCACCTTTGTGTTTTGCTTTATCGTTCAGGTAATTACTCAGCTTCACTTTGATCCTTCCCCTCTCTCCTTATTCAATAAACACGCCCTCAAAAAAATCCGGATATTTTTGAAAATTCACGAGTCCCGCAAAATATAGAAGGTGACGGATAAATCCTCGGGGATATTTTTTTTTCACATTACTATATCCCCAGGGGCCGACAATAACCGCGAGCCACGTTACAGATCCGAAGATCATTGCTATGGTGAAAAACATCAGGATGATGCATAGCTCATCACTATCCCAAAAGAGTACCTGCAACGGAGCCGACAGATATTGAGGAAATTGTTTTTTCATCAGTACAGCAAGCCCATACTGCTGACGATTGTATCCGCTTTAAGAAGGACGGCTCCCCCTAACAGCGCCGGGATGGCCCCGCCGATTTTTTGCTGAATCGCCATTGCTGCCCCAAAACATACTGCTGCCAGGCCGGCGACGAAACCGATGGGCCCTTTTAAAATAGAATTTACGGCCATATCGTAAACATCATAGGCGAAACTGCCCGCGGCCGGCGCCGTAATGGCGAACGCTTGCGGCACTATGGCCATTACCAAAAATAATGTGAACAACAACACCTTTACCAATTCTTCTTTCTTCATACGTTTAACCTCCCTTTTATTTTACCAGGAGCGTATCAAACATTTTTATATTCGCTCCCGGCACATACTTTCCGTTGATCCAGAACACCGGCGTTCCGGTTATGCCGATCGTCTGGCCGATACTTTGCTGAACCTGAAACATGGCGTTTACCTCTGGCGATATTTTTTGATGGCCGAGATCGTCTTTATCTTTCGCTC
The DNA here is from genome assembly GCA_050008655.1 of Smithellaceae bacterium. Taxonomy (GTDB): domain Bacteria; phylum Desulfobacterota; class Syntrophia; order Syntrophales; family Smithellaceae; genus UBA4810. Next base: position 2,268 of record JBEKMF010000184.1, on the reverse strand, counting down.
CGCTCATCACTTCGTAATAAGCCTTAGCTTTATCGGGAGCGGCTAAAATGTATTTTGCTTTTTCTTCTGCTTTTGGATGTAACTGGGCAATCGGGATCAGATAGACGTATCTTGTCACATTCTTATTTTTAAAATATTCTGCAGCCTGGCGGCAATACGGACAATCGGGGTCGGTAAATTCAATTACCTTATTTTTTCCCGTACCTATTATTATGGCTTTATCCAGGGGGATGTCGGTTAATTTCTGAGCTTGCAGTTGATCACGTTTTTCCTGGGTGAGGGATTTTTTGTTTTTATCATATATCTCTCCGAATATGATTAACTCGCTTTTCGGCGCATAATAGAAAACGATACTCCCTTTGTTGGCAACAATTTCGTATATTCCCTCTAGGGGTGTTTTCTCCACAGCTTCTACATTGATTAAAGTTATTTCTTTAACTTTTGCCGCGATCGCCTGCTTTTCATTTTCCGGCTCTTTCGCTGGAATGTTTACAGCCATACTCACCAGGGCGAAGATTCCGACTACCAGGGCGATAATTCTTATTTCTGAATTCTTTTTCATTATTCGTTTCTCCTTTTTATCTTTGTTCGATTTCGACACGCCTGTTTATGTGATTAACACTGGATATATATTCTTGTTGTCCTTTCCCGATTGTCTCTTTGACCACGACTCCTTCTTGCCGCAGATATTCTGCAACGTTAAGGGCTCTCGCTTTCGCCAGCTTATCGTTATAGAATTTTCGGCCAAGTTTACAGGTATAGCCGGTCACTTTAACTTCTTTTCCCTTAAGGCAATTGATAAACTGTTTAATTTGATCCATCTGGGAATTACTTATTTGGGATCCGTTCAAGGGGAAAAAGACGATGTTCTTTTTACATGACAAATGACTGCTTGCCTTTTCTGCAGACGCTGATGAAGTCGCGGCGGCGGTCATTTTATTGGAATTTATGGGAAGGGGCTCGTTCGCTTTGATTTTTACGGCTTCTTCCACGATAGTTTTATTTTCAGCTTTTGCTAACTGTATATCTGGTGCCGGTTTTACCTTGTCGGGTTCGGAGAATTTTATGGCTATTGGTGTTTTAGATTTTCTGGTCAGTTTTATTCTTTTTGTTTCCTGCTCGCTGATCATGAAGCTGGAGGAGAGACTTCCGGAATTGGCTATGTCTTCATATCTATATTCAATAGCAGCCGGTCGTATTTCTGCGGCGCCTGCATTCTGCAAAGTTAATACGCAGATTATTAATACCAATATTTTTTTCATTCCTTTTCCTTATATTTTTTCTGTAAGCCCGATTTTGTGATATGATCATTTTATCCAGAGCAGCTCACTTGTCCAACTGGACTTGGATATCAAGATCGATTGGTAAATTCGGGCAGCAAACTTAAAAGAAATATTGTTTCCAGTGGTTTGATTGCTGTCTCGTCTTGTATATCCAGATTGTCCAAATGTGTTTTGTTCCACAATTGAGCTATAATATCGGGCAGGTGTCTTCTTATCTTGTCTTGTATATCAAGATGAAGCCTTTTACTTCTATCCCGGCGTTTTTGCGCCTCCCTGCCCTTGCTTACATACTCCGGGTGGCTTTTCCTGTACCCTTGCAGGTGACCAGGATGCGCATCCAGCCAGGCCTTGACGCGGGTATAATCATTGAGCCAATTATCAGGATTAATCTTCCGCCAGCGGGCATTGTTCCGCCGCTTCAACTCCCGCTGGCAGTCTTTTGCACCGCAAGTCTTCTGACGAGAACCGACTTTCTTCTGAGGAATAATACTTGCCCCGCAAAAACATTTCTTCGGCTTGCTTTTTCCTTTCATCCTGTTTCTCCTCGACAAAATAATAAATCGTCAGAAAAAAAAGACGAATCAGACAAAGTACGAAATCAAAGAAGCAACCTTGATAACAAACCGTCACATATCGAACACGCCAAAGACATATCCGTCTCCTGAAGGGTGCCTATATTGTTATGGGGAGAGAAACTGAGATCTTTACAGTCGGAAGCGACGCTTAGAAAAAAATAGAGGAGATTCTCCGCGTGGACAAGATCACGGAGGAGTTTCTCGGTGTGGAAACTATGGTCTATCCGGCTCACGGAACGATCGATCTTTCTAACCATTGCCGGATTGATAACCGCATCTGAACCCATGGCCATACCTACCTGATTTATTTCGTGATATGGCCATTTTCTCCAAAGAGGACGTAGTTGTCCAACTGGATTTGTATATCAAGATGATCGGGCAAAGCAGGTCAACAAGCTAAAAAGCATGTT
>JBEKMF010000183.1:0-3395 GCA_050008655.1 Smithellaceae bacterium | reverse complement strand
ATTTTCGGCAACACCGGCGAAGCCAGCCGGGCCTGCTCCTTCACTGGGAAAAGACACGGCAGCCATTATGGAAGAAATCGGCTACTCTAAAAAAGAGATAGAAAGCCTAAGAAAAGAAGGTATAATTCTCCTTGCCGAAGATTAATCATTTGCGGGTGTGGTAATTTTTATTTACCAACTGCCGGAAGAGCCGCCGCCGCCCGATGATCCGCCTCCCCCGGAAAAGCCCGAAGAGCCGGAACTGCCCGAACTCCAGGATCCCCCGGAACCACCGGAAGAAATCATGAATCCGCCGATGGAAGCACGACCCTTGGTGCGTAAATCCCTTTGTGCCTTGCTGTACCAGTCCGTATGTTTAAGCAGCAGTTTGGCAAGCGGAAAAACTGCCAGGTAGGTTACGAGGCAGTAGAACGCGCCGGTGGTGCCGACAATTATTATGGGGAACATGGCCCAAAAAGGGATGAGAAAAAAATACAGAAACCATCCGACTCCGGGTGTCAGTATACCGAAGACGGTGAATAGCCCGATAATGCCGAAAATGAAAGCGCCGATGAGAATCCGCTCGATAATTGACATATCCGGCGCGCTGATATTTAAGCCGGATGATGTTTGCGACTTGCTATCCGCGTCGCTGGGCGCATCGGGCAGCTTGCCTCCCTCCAGTATATCGATAATGGCTTTCACACCGTCATTGATGCCGCCATTGTAGTCTCCGGCCTTGAATCGGGGAGTCATAATGTTGCGGATGATACTGCCGGCCAAACCGTCGGGAAGAGTCCCTTCAAGTCCATAGCCCACCTCTATGCGCATGCGCCTGTCCTTTGGCGCGACGACAACAAGGATACCGTTATCCTTTCCTTTTTGGCCCAGCTTCCATTCTTTGAAAACCGCGACAGCATAGTCCTCGATGCTCTCGCCTTCGAGAGAGGGGACAGTCAGAACTGCAATCTGGTTCCCGGTTTTTTCCTCATGTACTTTCATGCTTTCAGTGAGTCCCCTGCGCGTATCAGCAGTAAGGATTTGAGCGTTATCGGTTACGCGGCCGGTGAGATACGGGACATTCGTTCCGGCGGCGATTACTGCGACCGAGAGTATTGCCGTGATTAGCGTAAGACGCATTGCTGTTTTCATACGCCCTTCTCCTCGATAACCTCGTTGCGAAGTTCGTTCTTGCGGGACTTACCACGCTTCTTAACAGCCCGAATTCCCGTAAGTTTCATAAGGCCGTTTTCCAGGGCGCGGGTAACCTGCCCGGAAGCAAGAGGCGGTGTCATTTGCGTAATAATTTTTTGCATGGCTTTTTGGTTCAATCGTTTGCTAAGCCCCGTATCGGGTAGCAAGATAACCTGCCTTTCGAACAGACTGACAAGCAGCAAAATTCCCGTTCTGCGCTGGGTAGCGAACAATTCGTGAGAGAGAAAAAGGGATTTGGCATATTGACGCACTTCCACCTCGGCGCGATGAGCGGCAAGAAAAAACCGCGCGAACTTTGGTATATAAAGGGACAAAATAGCGCTTATGATGCCCGTCATAAGTATGGTTACCACGGAGATTAACACCGCAGTTTGTGAATACCATCCGGGCCACAGCAGATCAAATATAAAAACCAAAAGGCCGGCAACAGACACTCCCAAAGCGAATGCTTTCCAGGGCAGTTCGAGGTAGGAGTCACTGCGGTGGATTACGGCAATTACAATCTGAGCGCCTGTGCGTTTTTCCGCCTCTGCTATGCGCTTATCCAACCGGCTGCGGTCCTGATTGTTTAATATTTTTTTCATATCGTTTTATTGGGGAAATTATAAGCAGGACGACCTTTTATGTCAATAAAATAAAAGCATAGTGCCCATTATTTCGATATCGCGGCCTGATAGGTGTTAAGGACTAATATTTTCTCAAAAATACTAGTTTGCATGGTTCTTCTGTTATCTACGATTCGTCAACCTCGTTACGAAAATACAGAAACTCAATCCGCAACCATTGATGTTTTTTCCTCAAAAATTATGGTATGTGTGCACTGTTTCGTGAGTGGTCGGGAGCCAACTCTCGTTAGTTTTTTTAAATTAATCATCGAACTATTATAGCGATATAATATTAATAATAGGGGCAACATGAAACGGGAAATCACACATCTGCGCGAAAGCCTTATCCTCATCGGCGCCATTATCATGCTGCTTGGTTTGGGTAATGCCACCGTGATTTATCAGTCAGCCGGGGATGATTCGGACAGTGTTTTAGGTTACGAAATAATAGATGGATCTGCTTATCCGATTAGGGCTGAAGATTCCAGGATGTACAGGCGTGATCTGGGACTCTATGGCGGAACGGCAGCTATAGTTGTAGATGATTTCAGTCGTTGGTTTGTCGGATTATGGCATGGAAAGTCACTCGCTTTCACAGTAGCCAGCATCAGCATTTTTATATCCTTTGTGTTTTTCTTTGCTGCCAGTCGCTTGCCAGTCCTCTTTAAATCCGATGTCCACAGTGAAAACAATCGGAAGTGACCTCTACTCGACACTTTGTCACACTGATGACCTGGATTATTGCCGCATCGTGAGTGACCAGGGACTACCTTCAAATCTTCCAGAGCTTTGTCATGGCGTACCTGAATTAAGAAATAAAAAAACAGCTGAACTCTTGCTTAACATGTGGTACAAACATCGGTGGCAGGCCACCCTCTTTTTTTTGCAGGGAACTTTTGATAATACCTCATAACGGAAAGGAGGACGAATATGAAGGTTATCGGCTTCAACGGCAGTCCAAGGAAAGACGGCAACACCTCCACGTTGATGAGCTATCTCTTCCGGGAAATCGAGAAAGAGGGCATCCAAACGGAGCTCGTTCAGCTCTCCGCAAAGGTGATTCACGGGTGCATTGCTTGCTACAAGTGTTTCGAAAATCAGGACCAGCGTTGCGCCGTTAAGAACGACGCGGCCAACGATTATATTGAAAAGATGACAACGGCTCAGGGTATCGTTTTGGGATCTCCTTCCTATTTTCAGGATGTAACAGCGGAGATGAAGGCCTTGATCGACCGGGCGGGCTTCGTCGGATTGGCCAACGGGAGGATGTACAAAAACAAAGTCGGAGCATCCCTCGCCTGTTTTCGGCGCTCCGGAGGGATGCATACCATTGAAACCATGAACCATTTCTTCTTCAGCAACGAGCTTATCATTGCCGGCAGGGCGATGTGTGTGGCCAGAGACAAGGGAGAGGTGGAAAGAGATGAGGAAGGCGTCCAGGCTGCGCAGACCCTGGGGCAAAAGATCGCCTGGATATTAAAGAAGCTCTACTGAGGCATCGGCGTCTGGCAAAAGAACTGATTTATTTTTGATAGGCAATAGTTTTCTTATGCTCGAAACAGATATTCAAAAGCGTGAAATGAGAGACCTGTGGCT
>JBEKMF010000182.1:0-3430 GCA_050008655.1 Smithellaceae bacterium | reverse complement strand
AATTCCATGAATTGCGTCACAGAAGCTTTAGGTCTCGGGCTTCCCGGAAACGGTACGGTTCCGGCGGTGCATGCGGCGCGCCGGAGGCTCGCTAAACACGCGGGGATGAAAATAATGGATTTGTTCAAAAAGAAAGTGAAGCCGCAGGATATCGCCACCATTGCCGCTTTTAAGAACGCCATTGCCGTGGATATGGCGCTCGGTTGTTCCACCAATACCGTTTTGCATATTCCGGCAATAGCTCATGAAGCAAACATAAAGATTGATTTGGACCTCTTTAATAAAATCAGCGAGAAAACTCCTAATCTCTGCAAATTAAGCCCCGCCGGCCATCACCATATTGAAGACCTGGACACAGCCGGCGGCATTCAAGCGCTGATGAAAGCCATTAGCCCTCTGGGTGTCCTTGATACAAAAGCCCATACCGTTACCGGTAAAAATGTGGAAGCTAATTTGAAAAATATCCGCGTTTTGAATGATGATGTCATCCGGCCATTGAATAATCCTTATTCACCGCAGGGCGGCATAGCGGTTTTGCGCGGCAATCTGGCCCCGGACGGAGCCGTTGTTAAACAATCCGCCGTTTCTTCCGGTATGCAGGTTAATGAAGGCAGGGCCAGAGTCTTTGATTGCGAAGATGACGCGATAAAGGCGATTCTCAAGGGAAAAATTAAACCCGGTAATATCGTTGTTATCCGCTATGAAGGTCCTAAAGGCGGGCCGGGAATGAGGGAAATGCTCTCGCCTACATCGGCAATTGTCGGTATGGGTTTGGACAAAACTGTTGCCCTGCTTACAGACGGACGTTTCAGCGGCGGCACGCAAGGCGCTGCCATCGGCCATATCTCGCCGGAAGCTGCGGAAGGCGGCCCGATCGCGCTCGTGAAAGAAGGCGACATCATTGCCATCAATATTCCGGAAAAGACATTAATGCTGAAAGTCAGCGAAAAAGATTTGGAGAAGCGTAAAAAATCATTAAAAATAAGAAAACCGGCAATTACGAGCGGCTATCTGGCACGCTATGCGAAGCTGGTGACGTCCGCTTCGACGGGGGCAATTTTTAAAGACTAGAGGTCTGTTGAAAAACGCCCCCGGCATTCGCCGGGCAAGCATCTGCTGAGTGTATCCGGCACATGCCGGATGCGCTTCCTCATTCCTCAAGACTCGCGCGCCTTGCATCTGAACATCTTTATTATTTATCCCCAATACTTATTTCTGAGGCTGGAAAAACATTGCTCAACACTTTTCAGATTATCCCAACTTACATCAAAAAGATTGTGAGTAATCGCTTTAATCTGAAAATAATATTCAAGCGCAGTTATCAAGACTTTATCAATGTCCTCATCTCTTGAGATAGCTTTTATTTTTGTTTTTCCTTTTTCAGAATCATCCAAATAAGATCTCACAGAATTCGGTCGAGTGTGTTCTATTGATGATAAATGGCCGTAAATTATCTTGTAATCTTTTTCAATACCCACCTCTTTTGCCATTTCGTAAATTGACTTTCCAGACCAATTAAAGAAATCTTTTCTCTCCTTAAGGTGGTATTTAGTTTTTATTCTCTCAAATTCATTATAATGCACGGTACAATCATCGTTTTTAATTTCATCCCAAATATCTCCATGTTGAACAATGTCATCCATGCCCAATTTCTTAAAAATAACTTCAAAATCAGCAAATCTTTCGAAGCGTTTTTGAGTATCTTCGGAAGCAATCCATTTAATATCTATATAAAGATTAAATAGGCTTCTGAGTATAACCTTAGCCGTTGTAGCTCGGCCATAAAGGCATAGTATATAAATCGCATCAAGTAGGTAAGCCGTCCTAACAAAATGAAAGAGTGTTACTTGTCTTTCAACGGTATTCGCGCGTTCTCCAACTACAAAAGTGATACTTTCATCAATAGTAACTTTAGTGAAATCAAAAAGATCCTGATATTTATGATAAAGTACCTTTTCGGCTTTCATCTTTAAACACCATGAATTCTATATTCCTTTAACGTCTAACAACTAATATCCAAGCCTTGCTTGTTCAAAGCAGATAGCGCTTTGATTGGAAACCGGCGTCAGTTCCAATCCACCAGCATCACCCCCGCGCTAATCCGGTTTATGCTGGTGTTATAATCCAGCAGACTTTCTCCATAACCGTTAAAGTACTGCAGATAAAAACTGAAATTATCAAGCTTCTCCCAGATTAAAGACATCGGGATGCTCCAATCCAGTTGAACCGCCCCCAAATTTTCCGACCGCAAATTGTTGCGCAGCGTTGCCGCGAAACGATGACCCTTCCAGTAGTAAATCCCACACAATTCGCCATACCCCAGATATCTGGTAATATAAGGATTATCGTCATTGACTTCGTTCTCCGGAATCCGGTACCACGCTTTCAAAAGCAAATTGAAATTATCTTTTTCCAGGCCCACATTAGCTACAATACGGTTCCAGCTGCGCGAAATAGGCTTCGAGCGTCCATTGGATTGATGATTAAACCCAACATTGAAAAATTGCAATTTTGTTCCCGTGAGGCCGGGAATTTCATAAAGAGTGCGGAAATTGACGAGCAGCTCCGGCTCATAGTTGGTATCACGGAAAGGCGAAGAAAAAGCCGAATTGTAAAGCTGCCAGAATGAGAGTTGCGTATAGGCTAACCATAAATCTATACCTTTTATTGGTTTTGTGTCGTCTAAATCGATTCCGAATGGTTTAACTTTAAAGCTTAATTGAAATTTTACTTCGTTGTGTTGGGCTTTGGCCTGCGGATCGAAATCGAGAGCAGTATTGTCATTCGGAGAGGAATTATAGGCAACAGGCAGAAAATAGTTGGGACGATAAGGTTTAAGCGCAAAAATGCCCTTTTCCTTTTCCGGATACAAATCCCATTGTTTCTCCATTATAGAAAGTTTTTTAGGTACTTCTGCGGTGGCAGCACTCGCAGTTGGAGAAGCGTCTTTCATTGGAGTTTGTTGCTTCGCCAGATTATCAAAGCACTCCAATCTCGCCGCGGCGTCATCTTTAATTTTTGCGCATTCAGCCACACGGTCGGCAATTTCAGCAGCGTCGCTGGAAAACGATAAAAACAACAAAAAAAACATACATATTAATATTGTTTTAAATGCCTTCCCGGTTTTTAAAGTTTCCATCAATTCAGCCCCCCTTTACTTTTCTTGTTTTCTTTTATCCAAATCTGCATAAAATTTTTTTTCACAATCCGGACAAATGCCGTGGCTGAATTCCGCCTCGGTATGTTTTTGGAGATAAGCTTCGATTTGATTCCAATAACCTTTATCATCACGAATTTTTTTGCAGTAAGCGCATATCGGCAATAATCCGCTTAACTGGTTGACATCGGCCAGGGCATTTTGAAGTTCAGCAATAGTATCGTGCAATTTTATAATCAGCGGCTCCGTGACTTTAATAAATATTACTGTGCC
>JBEKMF010000181.1:0-3436 GCA_050008655.1 Smithellaceae bacterium | reverse complement strand
GGTTATTTTAAGACAATTGTTAATTTTGTTTCCTTTGACAAATCAGTGATAAATTAATATATTACAGTTAAATAAATATTGGGGGCGTCACGGTTTCGACGGGGACATTTGAAGTTGTAGATGCGTACCGAGGTTCCTACAGGCCTCGTTAAACAGGTAGGAAACATATAATCGCAGACAACTACGATTACTCCTTAGCCGCTTAAGTCGGCTAACGTTCTGCACGGTTTTCCTGTTGGCTTTGTAAGGACGTCATTTAGACAGGATAGCCAAACTCTTTTCCTGGGGGAGGGCGGCAAAACACTTTCAGGATAGCGCGGTGCGATCCGGCCTTAGGGAGCAAACCAAGCGTGAAGGTTCTAAAACGAAGGCTATGTACGTAGATTCTCCAGCGGAAGGTTTTCGGACGCGGGTTCAACTCCCGCCGCCTCCACCAAGACGCAATCCAACAAAGTCCAAAGAAGTGCAAAACCCGTTAGAAATAGCGGGTTTTTTCTTGTTTTTTATCCAACGATGTGTTATGGAGTTCCATAAAATACACTCATTTTACGGGTATATTATCTGAAAATACCCGTACGCAAAAAGACGATACCCTCAAATAGGAAAAAACATGCCGAAGTTAATTAAACCAATGTCTGAGGATACAGTCAGAAACGCTATGCCAAAGGAAAAACAATTTGCGTTATTTGACGGCGGTGGTTTGCATCTTTTAGTAACACCTTCTGGTGGTAAACTATGGCGTTTTAAATACCGATTTCACGGCAAGGAAAAGAAGCTTGCAATTGGCACATATCCAGAAATAGGCATTCAGGATGCAAGAAGTAACAGAGACGCGTCAAAGGAACTACTGTCACGAGGTTTTGATCCGTCTGAAATTCGGAAACGAGAGAAAGCACGTGATAAGGCTGATCGTCTTGAGTCTGCAAGAATACCTTCTGTACGTGCCACCTTTGACGGGAAAATTGAAATTTGGAAAGGCAATAATACAATGCGGCTTACATTAGATGAAGCCAGATTTATCGGAACGTTACTAGCAAATATTACGAGGTGATAATATGCCACTTAATGACATGAAAATCCGTACTGCAAAACCGAAAGAAAAATTCTACAAATTGACTGACAGTGATGGTCTCCATCTGCATGTAACAGAGAAAGGAAGTAAACTGTGGCGGTTTCGTTATCGGTTTGGAGGGAAAGAAAAATTACTTGCACTAGGTGCATATCCAGAAATAAGCCTCCTTGATGCACGTCAAAGACGTGATGAAGCTCGAAGGCAATTAGCGCACGGCATTGATCCGGGTGCCGTTCGTAAAGCACAAAAAGAAGCTCAAATTGAAGAAGCTGAAACATTCGAAGTTATAGGTCGTGAATGGTATGCTCGGTTTTTATCGAATTGGACACCGGGTCACAGCATCACCATTATGAGTAGATTGGAACGTGATCTTTTTCCATGGATCGGGAAAATACCAATAACAAAAATTAGAGCCCGTGACATTCTGGAAACATTGCGTCGCGTTGAAAATAGAGGGGCTTTGGAATCAGCGCATAGGATCAGAACTATTTGCGGGCAAGTGTTCAGATACGCTGTAGCAACGGGACGTGTAGAGCGTGATCCGTCAGTTGATTTAAAGGGTGCATTGCCACAGCCACATAAAAGACACATGGCAGCCATAACTGACCCGGCACAAGTTGGAGCATTGTTAAGAGCTATAGATTCTTATCAAGGCAGCTTTATTGTTAAAGCGGCTTTATTGTTGCAAGCGTTGACATTTGTACGACCTGGTGAACTTCGTCATGCTGAATGGTCGGAAATTGATTTTGATAAATGCGAATGGAATATTCCGGCAGGTAAAATGAAAATGAGAGAGCCGCATCTTGTACCATTATCACAAAAGGCAATTGCAATATTGACTGAGGTGAAACAATTGACTGGGCAAGGACTCTATGTTTTTCCGGGAAGAACCTCCTCACGCCCTATGTCGAATAATGCGATAACTGCAGCATTGCGACGAATGGGATACGAAAAAGATGAAATGTCGGGCCACGGATTCCGAGCATTGGCGCGAACCCTGCTTGATGAAGTCTTACAGGTCAGACCAGATTTCATAGAACATCAACTAGCTCATGCAGTCAGAGACCCTAATGGACGCGCTTATAACCGGACGGCGCACCTGAATGAACGGCGGAAGATGATGCAACAATGGGCGGATTATCTGGACGGATTGAAGACTGGTGCAAAAGTGATTCCATTACAAAAAAGAAACAATTGATATAAGTACTATATTATAGTACTATATTAATCAATGAATTCTAAGCATAGAAAGACGCTTTCCGAGATATTCAGGAATCCTGTTCAATCAAATATCCCTTGGCTGGATATTGAACATCTCCTTATTTCGCTTGGTGCTGATATCTCAGAGGGAAGCGGTTCACGTGTTAGGATTAAATTAAATAATGAAAGAGCCATTTTTCTTCGGCCTCACCCACGAAAAGAAACAGACCGGGGTGCAATAATTTCTATGAGACGATTTTTGGAAAATGCGGGGGTAAAACATAATGGAATATAAAGGATATATTGGAACTGTCGAGTATGATGATAAGGCTAAGATTTTTCATGGGGATGTAATTAACACAAGAGATGTTATTATCTTTCAAGGAAAGTCTGTAAATGAAATTGAAAAAGCCTTCAAAGAATCAATAGATGACTATATAAAATGGTGCGAAGAAGATGGTGTTATGCCTGAAAAACCATATTCGGGAAGATTCAATCTACGACTCTCTCCCGATTTGCATCGAGAAGTTGCTATAATTGCGAAGAAGTTAAAGATATCTATCAATTCTTTTGTTGAACGCGCCCTACTTGATGAAATTAATGTGCATAGGTGAGGAAAAAACAATTGTTTTTATGCAGGGTTCAGCTTTCTCTTTCAAATAAAGGATGATAGCAGATGATCAAGCGGGATCAATGATAATGGTTTGTAATGTGCATATTTTTATGCATGATTTTTTCAGCGGGAGCCTTATTAACAACTTCCTGAAGGCAGTAAAACGGCGCCCTTGAAAATAATGCTTGATTTCAACCAGTAATCTTGGACAAAATTACCCATGTTATCTTTCATGGAAAAAATGGGCAATTTGTGATAAAAAAATAAATGATAGGAGAAAGCGAAGTTCGTATATTAATTGTTGGCGAAGGAGATAATCCATGAAAAGCAAGGAGAAATTAGACACACAACTGGCACAGGCACAGGATGCAACACCTCCTGAGCCTACCAAGGAACCTCCCCATGCGGCTCCTCCACAACCAGCGGCTGATACTAAGACCATCACTAACCGTGATCTGATAGAATCGATGGTTGCGGGTTTCGGTCCGGAAGGAACGGAGGACAAAAAGAGCCTGGTTAAAGCAAATGTCAGGCAATATCTGACGCAGATT
>JBEKMF010000180.1:0-3453 GCA_050008655.1 Smithellaceae bacterium | reverse complement strand
GTAATGGCTAAAAAAAACATATCCCTACTAGCTTATCAGGAAGTATACAGAGAATTTATGGAACTCTTCACACGGAAAGCCGAAACATAATCTATGCTCAGAAAAATTTTAGTAAAATTTTTTATTTCCATAATTCGTTCATACCAAATTTGCGTTTCACCTTTCTTTTTTGCGCCGTGTTGCCGTTTTTATCCCTCGTGCTCCGAGTACGCCATTTCGGCAATTAAGCTGCATGGGCCGGCGAAAGGTTCATTCATGGGCGTAAAAAGAATTCTTCGTTGCCATCCTCTACATCCCGGTGGTTACGATCCAGTCCAGTAAAAAAATAACAGGGAGGTTTTCAATGGACAAAAGGACAATACTTGCCGTAGTCCTATCGCTGGCCGTACTTTTAATATATCAGATGTTTTTTGCCAAACCACCGGCGCCGGAAAGGGCGGCCACTCCTGTCCAGAAAGCACAGCAGGTTCAAAAAGAACCGGTAACAAAACCGGTTTCCCCTCCAACAATAACGACTGCTAAAAAGATCATAGTCAAAAAGGAAATTGCAGCTAAAGACATTAAGGTGGAAACTTCCCGTTACACCGCGATTTTTTCCACTAAAGGAGCTACCTTAAAATCGTTTCAGCTCAAAGGATATCAAAAAGAATGTAGTGAATGCGCCGACGATATTTATCCTCTCCTGAAGAGGTTTTTTATAGGCGTCAAAGAAAAATCCAAACCGAAAAGCAAAGAACTTGTGGAATTGGTCCATGTAAAGGAAGGAATGCCGTATCCTCTAACGGTGACTTTTCCGGAATCAAGCGCCGAGATTGCTGCCGATTCTGTTTTTGCAACCAACGTAAACAAGCTGGATTTGATCAATAACAAAGAAAAGCAGCCTCTGGTTTTTTCCGGTAATTATGATGGCAAAGTCAAAATAGAAAAGATTTTCACTTTTAATCCCGATAATTTCACAATCGGACTGGAAGTTAAAATATATAACCTTACAGATGCGCCGTTAATCCAGATACCGAGGCTCAGTTGGCAACAATATGTCGATCCCCAACATGAGGACGACAGCTATGGTCATGAAGGCCCGGTTGTTTCTGTGGCCAAGAGCATTGAACGGCAGGAAGTCAAAAAACTGAATAATGAGACAATGTTGGGTCCCAATGTATTGTGGGCTGGTTTTGAAAGTAAATATTTTATCGCCGCTTTTATTCCGGAAAATCCATCTTTGACCAGCGTGAACATGAACCGTGACACTAGTAACATGGTTACAGTGGGCATGAAGGGACAAAAAGAAATAATTCCCGGTAGACAGAGCGGTATTATTAGTTATTCCCTCTATCTCGGTCCCAAGGATCACGGTTTACTCCAAGCGCAAAATGTGGGTTTGGAAGATTCCGTTGATTTCGGCAGTTGGTTGAAATGGCTGGCCATACCGTTCCTTTTAATCCTTAATTTTCTTTACGCGTTTGTCCATAATTACGGGATTGCCATTATCATTTTAACCACATTGGTTAAAATAATCTTCTGGCCGTTGGGTAATTTAAGCTATAAATCCATGAGGGAGATGCAAAAAATTCAGCCGAAGATAACTGCGTTAAAAGAAAAATACAAGAATGATCAGGCTAAAATCGGCCAGGAAACCATGGCGCTTTACCGCGCTCATAAAATTAATCCTCTTAGTGGATGCTTGCCGATGTTGATTCAAATTCCCGTATTTTTCGGCCTCTACAAAGCCCTGCTTTATTCAATTGAATTGCGCCATTCCCCGTTTTTTTGGTGGATTCAGGATTTGTCGGCAAAAGACCCATATTATATTACTCCTATTATCATGGGTGTGACGCAATTTATTCAACAAAAGATGACGCCCGCTATGGGCGATCCTATGCAGGCCAAGATTATGCTGCTCATGCCCTTAATTCTCACTTTTTTCTTTTTAAACTTTCCTGCGGGACTGGTTATTTACTGGTTGTTTAATAATATTTTGAGTATCGGACAGCAATTTTATATAAATAAAAAGCTAGCTAACTGATATATTGATAAGAGGTTTCGAGATGAACCCGAAAACATTGGAAATAGAGGAAAAATCAATTGATGAAGCCATTGAGAAAGCTTGCCGTGAATTCGGCGTGTCGCGGGAAAAGTTAAATATCGAAATTATCTCCGAAGACGCAGGTGGCTTTTTGGGTATGCTTTCCAAAAAAGCAAAAATAAAAGCTTCCTTACTTTCTGTGGATGTGGATTTCGCTTTAAGTGATAATATCGGGAATAAAAGCGAAGCAAAAATCAAAATAGAACCAAAGACTGAAACGGAAAAGCCGTCTGCGCTTGTAACGGTCCAATCAAATTCTGCACTGGCGTCTCAGGCCAAGGAGCTGTTGGACGGTATCCTGCAAAGAATGTCTTTGCAGTGCCGGGTAACCATCAGGGAAGAAACGGATACAATAGTTCTCAATATTGAGGGCAATGACAGCGGCTTGCTTATCGGCAGACGCGGTCAAAACCTTGATGCCCTTCAGTATATATTAAATAAAGCCCTGAATAAATCCGATAATGAACGCAAGCTAATAATGGTGGATTCGGAAGAATACCGGAAAAGAAGAGAAGAATCCCTGCTCAGCCTGGCGGAAAGAATAAGGCAAAAAGTAAAGAAGAATCACAAACCGGTATCGATCAGCCACATGAGCGCGCATGACCGACGTATTATACATCTGGCCTTGCGGGAGGATGAATCTTTAACAACGAAAAGCCGCGGCGAAGGTGAATACAGAAAAATAGTAATTCTTCCCGCGAGGAGAGGCAATGTCGATCATAACGGGGAAAAGAAACAAAAATAGATTTCTGGTCGCTTTGCCGGTCATCGTGTAAAGGGGTATATCCCTACTGTGCTTTGCCAGGACACCATAACAGCGATAGCCACTCCTTTGGGCACGGCAGGAATCGGAATAATTAGGGTCAGCGGACCCAAGGCTCATGAAATAGCCCGCCGTATATTCAAACCCACCGCAAAAAATTGTCCATGGGAGAGTCATTTTCTATACCATGGCGACATAGTTTCAGCCGATGGTAAAACAATCCTCGACGAAGTTTTAATGTCTTACATGCGTCAACCGCACTCTTTTACAGGAGAAGACGTTATTGAAATCAATTGCCATGGCAGTCCACTCATCATGCAAACCATTTTGACACAATTGGTGGAATTGGGCTGCCGTCTGGCGAAACCCGGCGAATTTTCACAGCGTGCTTTTCTTAATAACCGCCTCGATTTGTCTCAAGCGGAAGCACTTGCCGCAATAGTTTCCGCCAAATCTCCAAAAGCTTACGCCATTGGTCTTGCCCAGTTAAAAGGAGGCCTAAGTCTGGAAGTGGAAAACCTGAGGAATCTTTTGATTGATGCGTTGGCTTTACTGGAAATCGCGATCGATTTTTCCGAGGATGTATCCGTAGGCGAGACTCCCGAAT
>JBEKMF010000018.1:0-23160 GCA_050008655.1 Smithellaceae bacterium | reverse complement strand
TTTGATCCCAGAAGACTCCACATGGCGCATTCAAAGGCGCCGGTATCGGAAGCGGGCATGATACCCACGAGATAATCCGCCGGTATGTTTAAAAGTTTTTTTGTTTCATTGATGGCCTTGACTAATCTTTCCTTGCCCAGAGCGGAGCGATGCGAGCGACCCACCGCTGCGTTTTTCAAGGCGTCCAAACTCCAAGCCGGCCTCTTGCTGCAAGGGCCTGAACTAAAATTAGGGTTTTGCATATTCAACATCCTTAAAGTAAATTTTCAAAAAAGCGGTTATTTATATCAGCATTGAAATTTTTACTCAAGAAATTTCAGCGTGAACTGATTTTTGATATGCGGAGGCACACCCCAACGCCACTATCGGGATAGATAAGGGTGCGCAATAAAAAGAAATTTTTCCCTGTCAATTCGTATTGACATTAACCTGAAAAAAGTGTTTTTCTTCATCTACTAGTCAGGGAGAAAATGGGTTTGAAAAAAAGCAAAACAAGTTTCTTTTGTCAGCATTGCGGTTACATGTCGCCCAAGTGGCTGGGCAAATGTCCATCCTGCAACGGCTGGAATTGCTTTGCCGAAGAATTGCTTAGTGATTCCGATTCGGGCAGCCGTGCCGAAATGAGTTTCGGCGGCAAGCCCCTGCCGATAGAGGATATTCCTGCCCAAGAAGGCCAGCGGACTGTTACCGGTATCGCGGAAATTGATCGTGTCCTGGGCGGCGGTATTGTCGGCGGGTCGGCAATCTTAATCGGCGGAGAGCCCGGTATCGGTAAATCAACGCTGATGCTGCAAATGATGAATAATTTGGCTCAAAATGGGCTGAAAGTTCTCTATGTTTCCGGCGAGGAATCGGCCAGTCAAATTAAGTTACGGAGCAAACGCGTCGGGGCTGCGGCCAAAGATTTGTTCGTGTTGGTGGAGGTTTCCCTGGAAAAGATTTTGGAGCAAATTAAAGCAATTTCGCCCGCCATCGTCGTTATTGACTCCATTCAGACGGTTTATTCGGGAGAACTGATGTCCGCGCCCGGCAGTGTCGGGCAAGTGCGGGAGTCTTCTTCGCGGCTGATTCTGTTTTCCAAAAAAAATAACATTCCCGTTTTTTTAGTTGGTCATGTAACCAAAGACGGCTCAATCGCCGGTCCCAAAGTATTGGAGCACATGGTGGATACGGTTCTTTACTTTGAGGGTGATTCCGGGCATTCTTACCGAATTGTCCGCGGCATTAAAAATCGATTTGGTCCGACCAACGAAATTGGCGTCTTTGAAATGCAGGATAATGGGCTCAAAGAAGTGCCTAACCCTTCCGCTTTCTTTCTGGCCGAAAGGCCGCAAAATGTTGCCGGTTCGGTGGTCGTTCCTAGCCTGGAAGGCACAAGGCCGATTTTGGTGGAAATTCAGGCCTTGGTCAGCTCTACCAATTTGGGCATGCCCCGGCGCACAGCTATCGGTGTTGACCATAACCGTGTTTCGCTCTTGGTTGCCGTGCTGGATAAAATTTGCGGAATGCATCTTGGCGCATCCGACATTTTTATCAACGTTGCGGGCGGTGTCCGGGTGGAGGAACCGGCGGTTGATCTGGGTGTGGTTGCCGCTATGGCTTCGAGTTTCTTGGACAAGCCCATTGATGCGCGGACGGTTGTTTTGGGGGAAGTTGGGCTTGCCGGAGAAGTGCGGGCTATTTCGCAAATGGATGTGCGGATAAAAGAAGCAGCGCGTCTGGGATTTAACCGCTGCTTGGTCCCCAAAACAAATTCAGCCCAATTGGCAAACATGGCGAAAATGGAAATAAGCACAATTAACTCTTTGAAAGAATTGCTGGAAAATTTATTCTAAATGATCTAACTAAATCAAAAAATTTTTTTCTGGAAAAGTGTTTCCAAGCCTTGACATAAAAAGAATAGTACATAATATAACGGTGCTAAGTAAGCATTCATAAATTAAAATATAAAAAATTAGGAAAGGAGAAAAAGCATGAATATCAGACCTTTACAGGATAGAATCATCGTAAAACGTTTGGCAGAAGAACAAAAAACCAAGGGAGGTATCATCATCCCGGACACAGCTAAAGAAAAACCAATTGAAGGCAAAGTTATCGCCGTAGGCAAGGGCAAAGTAGCCGATGATGGTAAACTTATCAAGCCGGAAGTAAAAGTGGGCGATAAAGTTCTTTTTAACAAATATGGCGGCACCGAAGTCAAAATCGATGGCGAAGAGTATTTGATTATGAGAGAAGACGATATTTTAGGCATTATTGAAAAATAAGAAAATTTTAAGGAGGAATATAGAAGATGGGAGCAAAAATACTTCTTTACGATGAAGATGCAAGGAAGGCAATTCTCAAGGGGGTAAATACCCTTGCCGATGCCGTAAAAGTAACCCTTGGTCCCAAGGGTCGCAACGTTATTATTGATAAGAGCTTCGGTTCACCCACCGTTACCAAAGACGGTGTGACTGTGGCTAAAGAAATTGAATTGGAAGATAAATTTGAAAACATGGGCGCACAGATGGTGAAAGAAGTTGCCAGCAAGACCAGTGATGTTGCCGGTGACGGAACCACCACCGCAACACTTTTGGCCCAAGCCGTTTATCGCGAAGGCGTCAAGGCCGTTGCCGCCGGCAGTAATCCGATGGATATTAAACGCGGGATTGATAAAGCCGTGGAAACGGTAGTCAAAGAACTTAGCAAAATGAGTAAACCCACCAAAGACCAAAAGGAAATCGCCCAGGTCGGCACCATTTCCGCCAACAACGATGAAACAATCGGCAACATTATTGCCGAAGCGATGGGCAAAGTCGGCAAAGAAGGCGTGATAACTGTCGAAGAAGCCAAAGGATTGGAGACCGAACTGGAAATCGTTGAAGGTATGCAGTTCGATCGCGGTTACCTTTCGCCCTACTTTGTTACCAATGCTGATAAGATGCTGGTCAACCTGGAAGACGCTTTAATTTTAATCTACGAAAAGAAAATAAGCGGCATGAAAGACCTGCTTCCTATTTTGGAGCAAATTGCCAAAATGGGACGTCCACTCTTGATTATCTCGGAAGATGTAGAAGGCGAGGCGCTGGCCACCCTGGTTGTTAACAAGATTCGCGGCACCTTGCATGTAGCCGCGGTCAAAGCTCCGGGTTTCGGTGATCGCCGCAAGGCCATGTTGGAAGACATTGCCATTCTTACCGGTGGCAAGATGATTTCCGAAGACATGGGCTACAAACTGGAAAACGTGAAGATGGAAGATTTGGGAAAAGCCAAGAAAATCACCATTGATAAAGACAATACAACCATTATCGATGGCGCCGGAAAGAGAGCCGATCTGGAAGGCCGCGTCAAACAGATCCGTGCCCAGATCGAGGAGACCACTTCCGATTACGATAAAGAGAAGTTGCAGGAAAGACTGGCCAAGCTGGTCGGCGGTGTTGCTGTAATTAAAGTTGGCGCCGCAACCGAAACGGAAATGAAAGAAAAGAAAGCCCGCGTGGAAGATGCGCTTAACGCTACCCGCGCTGCCGTTGAAGAAGGTATCGTTCCCGGTGGCGGGGTTGCCTATCTGCGCGCACTGCCTGCGTTGGCGAAACTAACCTTCGAAGGCGATGAGCAAGTCGGCGTGAATATTGTCAAGAAAGCAATCGAAGAGCCGATTAAAATGATTGCCAACAATGCCGGTATGGAAGGCAATATCGTTGTGGAAAGAGTAAAGGAAAAAAAGGGCGCCTATGGTTTCAATGCCCGCACCGACCAGTATGAAGATATGCTGGAAGCCGGTGTCATTGATCCGACCAAGGTTACCCGCTTTGCTCTGCAAAACGCAGCGAGCGTTGCTTCGTTGCTCTTGACTACGCAATGTATGGTTGCCGATAAACCGGAAGAAAAGGGTGCTGGCGGCGGTATGCCCGGCATGCCTCCGGGCGGCGGATATCCCGGCATGGGTATGTAAGAAAAGATACTGGCCTAGAATAAGTAAAATTAAAAAGTCTCCGAACTGCAAAGATCGGGGACTTTTTTTTGAGTATATTGATATTATTGTGGACAAAAGTTAATTATCTAAACTTGCTTCCTTTTCTATAAAATTATCTTTATAGCCCGATGAGCTTTCAGGGCTTCATAAAGAGCCATTCGGTGACCTTCGCTTTCTACGGTTAGCGCCACATTGAGACAGTGGTATTTGCCTTTTTCGCTGCTGCGGGAATGGGATATCTTATACGTACGATCCCGGATGATTTCCGCTACGGCACTGTGCATCTCGTCTTCATCGGGACCGATTATCTTATAGACCCACGGACAGGGGTATTCCAACTGAACTTTTTTCTTTTTGTTATCCGGCATCGTATTCCATCCTTTCCATGCCATCGACTATTTTAAATTTTGAATCTAAAATTATTTTCATCTGCAGCGTCTTGCTTCTTTTAGGTAGCATGACCCGCAAATTTGTCAAGGAAATTATTAGCGTTGGCGGTTTGTGGTTATGCTTGAAACTGCCGTGTTTATATGATAGTCCACTGCGACATACAAAAAAAGCTCTGTTTTGCCTTGGCCGCTAATTTTTTTTGAGATACAGGAGTAATAAATGGATTACAAAAAGAGTTTGAATCTTCCCCAAACTGATTTTCCGATGAAGGCGAATCTGACCCAAAGAGAACCGGAGATGCTTAAAATTTGGGAAGAAATGGGCATTTATAAAAAAATTCGAAAAACCGCCAAAGGAAAAAAACCGTTCATTCTGCATGATGGACCCCCTTATGCCAACGGCAATATCCATTTGGGAACGGCGCTCAATAAAATCCTCAAAGACATTGTAATCAAGGCTAAAAATATGACGGGGTTTGACGGTGTTTATGTGCCGGGCTGGGATTGCCACGGCCTGCCCATTGAACATCGGGTGGATAAAGAATTGGGCAATAAGAAACTTACTATGTCGCAAGCCGACAAGCGCCGCGCCTGCCGTGTTTACGCTGAAAAATATGTCGGCATCCAAAGGGAACAATTTAAAAGATTGGGCGTTTTCGGCGAATGGGATAATCCCTATTTGACCATGGCCTATCCTTATGAGGCGACGACCATCGCCGAATTCGGTAAACTTTATTTAAACGGCAGTGTTTACAAGGGTAAAAAACCTGTTTACTGGTGTGCTTCCTGTAAAACGGCACTGGCCGAGGCGGAAGTTGAATACGCCGACCATAAAACGCCGTCTATTTATGTCAAGTTTGCCGTCACTTCCGATATTGGTAAGGTATTGCCAAAAGTGGCCGGTCAAAAAGTAAACGTCGTTATTTGGACGACGACGCCGTGGACGATTCCGGCTAACCTCGCTATTGCCCTAAAAGAAGATTTTGTTTACGTTGCCGTGAAAGTGGACAATGACGTGCTGATTATGGCCAAAGACCTGCTCGATTATTGTCTGGATGCTTTCGGCTATCAGAATAAAAAATATGAAATTCTGGATGAATTCCAGGGCTCGGTCTTGGAAGGGCAAAAGAGTGTTCATCCGTTGGTAAAAAGAGACAGCGTTTTGATTTTGGCTCCTTTTGTGACGCTCGAAGCGGGTACCGGCTGTGTGCACATTGCGCCCGGCCACGGTCAGGAAGACTACGAAATCGGCCTTAAATACGGCCTGGAAAATTACGCTCCGGTGGATGATAATGGAAAATTCACCGACGATGTCGAACACTTTGCCGGCCAATTTGTCTTCGCTGCCAATGATAATGTTATCAGAAAATTAAAAGAAGTTGGCGCATTGCTCGGACACTTTCCTATGGAGCATTCCTATCCTCATTGCTGGCGCTGCAAAAATCCCATCATTTTCCGTTCCACCGAGCAATGGTTTATCTCCATGGAGAAAAATGATTTACGCAAAAAAGCGCTGGCCTGCATCGATCAAGTTCAGTGGATTCCTTCGTGGGGGCATGACCGCATTTACGGCATGGTAGAAAACCGCCCCGATTGGTGTATCTCGCGTCAGAGATTGTGGGGCGTTCCCATTACGGTATTCTATTGCGGTAAGTGCAAAACGGAAGTGTTGACGAAAAAGATGCTCGATCATCTGGTGAAATTAGTCGGAGCCAATGGTGCCGACATCTGGTTTGAAAAGGAAGCCAAAGATTTGATGCCCAAAGGAACAACTTGCCCGCATTGTCAGGGTTCTGAATTTACCAAAGAAACAAATATTCTGGATGTATGGTTCGATTCGGGAGTAACTCATGCGGCTGTTTTGGAGGCAAGAGACGATTTGCACTCGCCCGCGGATATGTATCTGGAAGGCTCTGACCAGCACCGTGGCTGGTTCCATTCGTCGCTTCTGGAATGCGTGGGGACAAGAGGTCGTGCGCCATACTTGAGCGTACTGACGCATGGATTTGTCGTGGACGGTGAGGGCAAGAAAATGTCCAAGTCTCTGGGCAATACCGTCGAGGCTGAAGAAGTTATTGATAAATACGGCGCTGAAATTCTGCGGCTCTGGGTAGCGGCGGAAGACTACACCGATGATATCCGGATTTCCGATGAAATTCTCAAGCGCTTGGTGGAAGCCTACCGTAGGATTCGCAATACCGGCAGGTTCATTCTGGGCAATCTCTATGATTTCGATGTTCAGTCCGCAATGGTCGACTACAAGCAGATGGAAGAAATGGACAAGTGGGCATTACATCGTCTGCAAGAGGTAATCAGGCGGGTAAAGGAAGCTTACGCGCATCACCAATTCCACATTGTTTTCTATACCCTTTATAACTATTGCACGGTGGATTTGAGCGCTCTGTATCTTGATGTTTTAAAAGACAGGCTTTATACAACCAAGGCTAAATCGGTAGCGCGGCGTTCCGGCCAGAGCGCCATGTTCGTTATTTTGAAAGCAATGGTGCAGCTTATAGCGCCGATTCTTACCTTTACTGCGGAAGAAATATGGGCGGCGCTGCCTTCTTGGAAAGGCAAAGAAGCCAGCATCCACACGACGCAGTTTCCAGAGGTAAACACAAAGTATGTCAATGCCGAATTGGGGGAACGCTGGAAGGTGATGATTGATGCCAAGGCGGAAATTGCTAAAGCGGTGGAACAGGCTCGAAAAGAAAAAATTATCGGCCATTCACTCGACGCGCGCGTGAGCCTGGCGCCTCCGGAAAAAATGCGGAGATTATTTAAAAAGCATCTGGAAGATTTGCGCACACTGTTGATCGTTTCTCAACTTCAACTGGCGGATGAAAAGGAAATCAGTAATCCTTACAAGAGCGAAGAAATTAAAGGATTAACGATTGGTGTGCAAAAGGCCCATGGGGTCAAATGTGAGCGCTGCTGGATTTATTCTGAATCCGTAGGCGCTGATAAACAACATCCATCTGTTTGTGACCGCTGCTTAGCTAACTTGTAAGTTTACCTTAGGGAGCTCTTTTGTGAAAAAAAATATAGTTTTGTTTATCTTTGGCGCGATTGCAGTCATTGTATTGGATCAAATAACAAAAGCCGTTATTACAGAAAAGTTATTTATGTATGGTTCATATAAGGTGATTGATGGTTTTTTTAGCCTTGTTTATGTAATGAATCCCGGCGCAGCTTTTGGTTTCCTGGCCGGAGCGCCGGAAATGTTCCGTTATCTTTTCTTTATTAGTATAACCGTTTTGGCTATTTTGCTGATCATTTATTATATTTTGAAAAGTAAGTCGCAGGATGTGCTCATGGTGATATCTCTTACTCTAATCTTTGGCGGAGCTGTGGGTAATCTTATAGATCGCATACGATTCGGCGCGGTTGTGGATTTTCTCGATTTTTATATCGGTACCCGGCATTGGCCGGCATTTAACGCCGCCGATTCGGCTATATCCATCGGCGCCGTCTTGATGATCTGGGAAATGCTGGTGAACCGTAAAAAGACAAGTTCGTCAAGGTAAAGATATATGGACTATCGTAGTTTAGGTAAAACTGGGCTTAAAGCATCTGAACTGGGCTTTGGCGGAATTCCGATACTTCGGCTGAAGACTGATGAAGCCGTGAAGATTTTACGTCATGCTTATGATAAGGGAATCACGTTTTATGATACGGCCAACATGTATAGGGACAGCGAGTCCAAAATGGGGCAGGCTTTATCCCCTGTCCGTGACAAAATATTTATTGCGACAAAAACGATTATGCGTGACGCGGCAGGATTACGGAAGCAGCTCGAGCAAAGCCTTAAAATGCTACAGACTAATTATGTAGATCTATATCAATTTCATCAGGTGGCCAATGATGAGGAATGGGGGAAAATCACAAAAGATGGCGGAGCTTTGAGCGAAGCTGAGAAAGCAAAGAAAGAGGGCAAAATCAGATTTTTAGGTGTAACTTCGCACAATCTGCAGATGGCGGTTAAACTGGTCAAAACCGGATTATTCGACACGATTCAATTTCCCTTCAATTTTATTGAGAAGGAAGCCAAAGATAAACTGCATAACTATTCACGCAAAAAGGGGATAGGAATAATCGCCATGAAACCCTTTGCGGGTGGTGTAATTGACAACGCCGCCCTGGCGTTTAAATACCTCCGTCAGTTTCCTGATATCGTACCCATTCCCGGATTTGATTCAGTACGATCTGTGGATGAAATCGTTTCCATTTACGAACGTCCGAATGAAATTACCAATAAGGATTTAAAAAGCATGGAAAAATACCGGCAGGAATTAGGCCGTGAATTCTGCCGCCGTTGTGAATATTGTCAGCCCTGCCCTAATGGAGTGATAATTACTCCGGCCATGGGTTATCCGATTGTAGCCAGCCGCATGTCGCCTGCAATATCGGTTGAATTTTTGAAAATTCCGATGGAATCCGTTCAAAACTGCATCGATTGTGGAATCTGCAGCGAAAGATGCCCGTATGAGTTGCCCATTCCCGAGTTACTCAAAAAGAATTACGATTTATTCGAAGCGCATCGCGCACAAATAGGATTAAAACAATAATAAAAAAGTAATAAAAAAATCCCCGGAAGGAAACCTCCCGGGGATTTTTATCTTGGAACAACATCAATTTCTTAGAATGTCAATGTCAGTTTGTTAATGATCATGTAGTCGTCTCTGACTTTGTTGTGCTCAGATGCTAAGCCTTCGTAATAATTACCTACCCACCAGTAACCAACGCCCAGCATGTATGACAGATTATTGGTGATTTTGTAATTACCAGTAACGTCAAGTTCCCAGCCGTAAGACAAGCCGGCATAACCCACTGGAACGTTTGCATTAGGCTGGTCAGCGTATGCATAGGCGACAGAAGCCTTAATATCTAAAGCAGGAGTAGGTCTAACACCGGCGTTGACTTGATAGAACCAAGCATTGCTCATGCCTGCGCTATTGGTCAGAGCGTCGTTGCCCTGAAGAGCTCCAACCCAATAAGTGCGATCATAATAGTTGAACATAATCAAGCAAGG
This sequence comes from Smithellaceae bacterium, assembly GCA_050008655.1. Lineage (GTDB taxonomy): Bacteria > Desulfobacterota > Syntrophia > Syntrophales > Smithellaceae > UBA4810. The sequence continues at coordinate 13,784 of JBEKMF010000018.1, read as the reverse complement.
ATTCCAATCCTGGCCGCCACTCAGAGTACCGCCTTCCTGCCTGTCCGTAGTACCGGGATTGTCACCCGATATATAAGCAAAAGTGCCGCCGAAATAGATGGGGCCGAAAGTGGCGGTAGCGTCAATAAAAGCCATCAAATTGGTCAGGCTAATGTCTTTACCTACAATGCCGCTATCATAAGTTTTTGCTGAACCCGTGGCAAAGTCAACTTCTGCCTGTATGTCCACAGGGCCGATTTTGGCAATGACGTAAGGTACGAAACCGGTATATTTCGTTGCATAGTTGCCTGCAGCTGGGGGGTTTCCTGCTGGTGTTAATGGTGGTCTGGTTTGGTCATAGTTGTAGTAAGTGACTTTCATGCCTGCCTTGCCATTATTCCATTGAAAAACTCCTTCCAGACCATATTTATCACCGTCCGCATCTGTCCAGGTTGCACCGGGATTAACGGCCGAGTAGCTTAAGTCCTGTACTTTTGTTATATCGGCAGCAATTGTTACCGGGCCGGTAGTATAATAATATCTTATCCGGCCGCGAGGGACTATGCTATCGCCGAAAATGGTTCCTGTCGGTCCATCATCCATATAGCCGATTTTGAACAAACCGATGGGCGAAGCATATTCAATGTAGGCCCAATCAAAGGCGATGTTTTCAGTTTCCGCCCTCGTTCCTGCCGATGGCCAAGACGTACTCGTATAATAACCGTTGACATTTTCTCCGGCGGTGGGATTCGACCTTGCACCGCCCCAGATTCTTTCCAGAGCGTCAAAACGGGTAATCAGCTTCAGGCCCGGAGAAACGGTAAAGTCCGTCCGGACGCGCAGTCTCTGATAGTAAAAGGCTGTGCTCTCGTTGTCCATGTTGGTTGCAATAGTCGGCACACCTTTGGTATACTTACTGATGTAAGTATCCCCTTTTACCAAAGATACTTGATCCAGATACATTCCGGCTGCATAATACGAACCGCTAAATTGAACATCGACAGCGAAAGCCGACGCGCTGAAGGCCATAACCAGCCCCAGCGACAACAAAACTAACCAAAATCTCTTCATTTTTTTCCCTCCTGAAATTAAATTTTTTCCTTAAAAATGGGCGTTTTTAAGGGATTGCGTTTTTGTCTCTACTGCAATTGCTTGCGCACTATGCACGCCGTTTATTACAAGATGATGACAAGCCAGTTAAAATATGAAAAAATGAAAATTTTATAATCTGGAGCGCGGCGTTCCGGCCAGAGCGCCATGTTCACTATTTTAAAAGCGATGATGTAGCTTTTAGCACCGATCTAGCACTCTGGAAATCTTGATCAGGATAATCTGAAAAGGGATTTGTAGATTGAAGGGAAAAATATACTATACAATTGTGGAAACGGATACTCTTTATGTGCAGGGATGAGGATCTTCACTGCGTGAAAGATGGTAATCAGGTATTTGGAAGATACTGTGGAGCAGCGGGTATTTTATTCCCCGAAAGTAATTGGGGAAATTCGAATTATTGCAAATAATATTATTATGAGAATATTCAATCTTTTGTTTTCGTTGCATATCGTCCCAAGATAGTGTAGGGGTAGCGGGATGTTTGATGGCAATTGGGCAAATTTCCCATGTTTTACGAAGGTAGCTTTTATCCTCATTGATTAATAAAAAATCCCCGAAAGGAAACCTTCCGGGGATTTCTATCTTAGAACAGCATCAATTTCTTAGAATGTTAGAGTCAGTTTGTTGATGACCATGTAGTCGTCTCTGAGCGGCGCTGAAGTCTCAGTGTTGGTGGCTCTGTAAAAATCACCTACCCACCAATAACCAACGCCCAGCATGTAGGACAGGTTATCGGTGATTTTGTAAGTACCGGTAACGTCAAGTTCCCAGCCGTAAGACTTGTCACTCGCCCAGCCACTCACAGTCGTCAGGGGCTGGTCGGCCATTGCATAGGCGACGGAAGCCTTAATATCTAACTTAGGAGTAGGTCTAGCACCGGCTTTGACTTGATAGAACCAAGCATTAGTCATGGGTCCGCTATTGGTCGTGCCAGCGTAGCCGGGAAGACCTCCAACCCAATAAGTGCGATCATAATAGTTGAACATAATCAAGCAGGGATTCCATTCAATGCCACCATTTAAAGTACCGCCTTCCTGCCTGTCCGTAGTGCCGGGATTATCACCCGATACATAAGCAAAAGTGCCACCGAAATAGATGGGGCCGAAAGTGGCGGTGGCGTCAAGAAAGGCGATCAAATTGTCCAGTCTAATGTCTTTACCTACAATGCCGCTATCATAAGTTTTTAGCTTACCCACGGCGTAGTTGACTTCTGCTTGTATGTCCACAGGACCGATTTTAGCAAATACGTAAGGGTTGAATGTATAATAGTCTGCCGCATAATTACCTGCGGCTGGGGGGTTTCCTGCCGGTGTTAGTGCTGGCCTGGTTTGGTCATAGTTGTAGAAAGATACTTTCATGCCTACCTTGCCATCTTTCCACTGATAAGATCCGTCAAGTCCATATTTATCACCGTCCGCATCGGTGTAGGTCGCCGCATTATTAACAGCCGAGTAGCTTAAGTCCTGTACTTTTGTTATATCGGCAATAATCGTTACCGGGCCGGCAGTATAATAATATTTTATCCGGCCGCGAGGGACATAGGTGTCGCCGAAAACGGTTCCTGTTTGTCCATCTTGCATATAGCCGACCATGAACAAACCGATGGGCGCAGTATATTCAATATAGGCATAATCAAAGGAGATGTTTTCAGTTTCCGCTCTGGTTCCTGCCGATGGCCAGGACGTACTCGTATAATAACCGTTGACATTTTCTCCGGCGGTAGGATTGGATCTTGCACCACCCCAAATTCTTTCCAGAGCGTCAAAGCGGGTGACCAACTTCAGGCCCGGAGAAACGATAAAGTCCGTACGGACGCGCAGTCTTTGAAAGTAGAAGGCTGTGCTCTCATTGTCCATGTTGGTCATCGTTTTGGATATAGGAGTATTCCCTTTTATCAGTGATACTTGATCCAGATACATTCCGGCTGCGTAATACGAGCCGCTAAATTGAACATCGACCGCAAAGGCCGATGCGCTGAAGGCCATGACTAGCCCCAGCGACAACAAAATTAACCAAAATCTCTTCATTTTTATTCCTCCCAAAATTAGATTTTTTCCTTAAAAATGGGCGTTTTTAAGGGATTGCGTTTTTTTATTCAACTAGGCACAACATACGCGCCGTTTATTACAAAAAATCATAACAAGTCAGTTAAAATATGAAAAAATGAAAATCTCATTGCCAATTTTTATTTCTGGTTATTTTTCCCACGATTTCTTTTAAAAAATGTTAAATTTGGCGGTGAACTAACATCTTTTAAGCGTCCTGTAAACATTTATTTGGGTAAATAAGTAATAAATTGTAATAAATTATGATTTATTCAATTTATAGGTAAATAGAGAAACTTAGTGATTATAGAGACGTTTTTTGAATCGATCTATATGAATATTTAAATAATTCAATTATATAGAAATAGAGGGGGGTTTGTTCGTTTAGTGTTTAAGTAGCGATGACTTTTTTACCTGGATAAGGGAATAAAACATTATAAAAAAGAATTATTCATTTATCCGATAAGGCAGTTGTTGTTAGACATCCCCAGCTTGAAAGTGTCCACAATCGACGGCTGGCAACAAATTATCTTTACATTTTTGAATTTTTCAATTTGTTCAATTGCTCTTTGTATCTCTCAGCCTCAGCCTTTGCCAACTCGATTTCTTCCTTAGCTTTTTCCAATTTTGCTTCTTGGCTCTGGCGTTCTTCGCTGATTTTATCCTGTATTTCGTCGATTCCCACATAAACAGCCAAAGCTCCTCCCAAAAGCAAGAAAATCGGGAATGCTCCTTTTACTATCGTCATGAAATCCGACCACCAAAATATTAAGCTGATCAATCCTAAAACAGCGGAAATGATTCCTCCCATGAGTAAAGACATAAGCAAACCTCCTGCAAAAATATAGATTAATAAACAATGATTAATTAAAATTTAGTTGTTTTTTTCTAGCACGAAAAAAATGCTTAGGCAAGGTGGAAATAAATGATTATTAAGGGTAAAAATACTTCTTGATTTAAAGCAGCTCATCATTTAAATAAAAAATAAATCAATGAAGACATAAGGATAAAATGATTGAGCTTAATTTTGCCAAAGGGAATGGTTTAATCCCCGCGATTGTTCAAGATGCTGAAACTAAAGAAGTTCTTATGCTGGCATACATGAACCGCCAATCATGGGAAGCGACTCTGCAGACGGGTAAAGCAACTTATTGGAGCCGCTCACGTCAGGAACTTTGGGTGAAAGGAGAAACATCAGGACATTTCCAGCTACTCCAAGCCATTTTTATTGATTGCGATAACGATTCAATTTTGTTGCAGGTAAAACAATTAGGTAGGGCGGCCTGCCATACTGGTTATAAATCCTGTTTTTACCGGAAGCTTGAGGGTGATGATTTTGTTGTCGTCGGTGAAAAAATTTTTAATCCCCAGGAAGTATATAAATGAAAGTTTTAAAATTAGGGATTCCCAAGGGATCTCTGGAAGAAAATACCGTAGATTTATTTAAAAAGGCCGGCTGGCGTATTACCTACGACAGCCGCAGCTATTTCCCCGATATCGATGATCCGGAAATTTCGTGTACTCTGGTTCGGGCGCAGGAGATTTCTCGTTATATCGAAGATGGTACTTTGGATTTGGGTTTGACGGGCATTGATTGGATTTTGGAAAATTCATCGGATGTAGTTACTGTGCAGGACTTGATTTACTCGAAAGTTTCCATGCGGCAGGCGCGCTGGGTGCTTGTCGTCCGTGAAGATTCGCCTTATCAGACAATTGACGATATGGAAGGGAAAAAAATATCAACGGAATTGGTTAATTTTACAAAAAAATACTTTGCCCAAAAAAATATCAATGTTCATGTTGAGTTTTCCTGGGGGGCGACTGAAGCCAAAGTGGTGGAAGGCCTGGTAGATGCCGTTGTGGAAGTTACAGAAACCGGCTCCACGATCAAGGCCAATAAACTGCGGATTATTCATGAACTCATGAAGACCAACACACAGCTGATTGCCAATCGTGCTTCCTGGAACGATTCCTGGAAGCGCAAGAAAATTGAGCAAATCAAAACAATGCTTATAGGTTCGCTGCAAGCGATGGGCAAAGTAGGACTAAAGCTGAATGTTTCTAAAGAAAATTTAAAGAGGGTTATGGCCTTGCTTCCTTCACTCAAATCACCCACAATCTCCAGCTTATCTTCGCAGGAATGGTTTGCGGTAGAATCCATTGTGGATGCAAAAAGCATGAGGGATCTAATCCCTGTGCTACTGGAAGCGGGGGCGCAGGGTATAATAGAATATCCTTTAAACAAAGTTGTTTAAAGGTTGAGGCAATTATGGCGAGAAGCGCAAAAATTATCCGCAAAACAACGGAAACAGATATACAGCTGGAAATCAGTCTGGATAAATGTAGCGGAAGCAAGATTACCACGACCATCCCTTTTCTTGACCATATGCTGGGACTTTTTGCGCGTCATGGGTTTTTTAAGCTTATTGTCAAAAGCAAGGGGGACACTCAAATTGATGACCATCATTTGGTAGAAGATTTAGGCATTTGTCTGGGGCAGGCCGTGGCGAAAGCATTGGGTAAAAAGACAGGCATTAATCGTTACGGTTCGGCCTCTGTACCGATGGATGAATGCTTATGTCGTGTGGATTTGGATGTTTCCGGTCGCCCTTATCTGATTTACAATATTAAATATGAACGCAGAAAAATAGGCGGCTTTGATCCGGCTTTGGTTAAAGAATTTTTTAAGGCGTTTACTGATCACAGCGGCGTAACATTACACATCAACCTGGTTTACGGCAATAATAGTCATCACATTATTGAGGCGGCATTCAAGGCTTTTGCCCGAGCCTTGAGAAAAGCCGTAACTTTAAACAAAAATATAGAAGGAGTCCTCTCTACCAAGGGAAGTCTTTAAAAAAGTGAGGTAAAAAAATTGTTCAATTATTTTCGGAAAAAACTTAGCTATATCGGCGGATTTATCTTAGTCGCTCTTTTGAGTTTGTCGGTTACAACCCAAGCCGCGGAAGAAAACATTGAAAGCTCTAAAGCACCAGTGCGAGTTGGTGTCATTTCTTTCCAGCCTTTAATTCCAGAGGATGGATTGGGAACTGCAGTCATCTGTCCGCTCTGCAACACGGGTTATTCCAGCGGAAGAATATTAAAGGGAGCGGAAAAAATAGTCGAGGATATCTTTATTGGGGAATTGCGTGAGTTGAAAGAAGTACAAATAATTCCTCTTGATAAGGTACAAAGTGTCTATAAAAGAGTTTCTTCGGAATCGCTCAAAAAGCCTTTACTGGAGGTTTTGAAAAAAGTCGGTAATGAATTGGGAGCGGATGTCATAGCTTTGGGTTATATTTACCGTTATATCGAAAGAGTGGGTTACGACTTTTCTATTGAACATCCGGCGTCTGTAGCTTTTGAGATTTATATGATTAAACCAATTGACGGCAGCACAATTTATCGGGGGATTTTTGATAAAACGCAAAAATCGCTTATGGAAGATTTATTCCAAATATCTTCGTTTTATAAAGGTGGTGGCAAATGGCTTACAGCAGAAGAACTGTCGAAACAAGGCATGGATGAAATTTTCGAGACATTTCCCGGTTTTGTACGTTAAAAATTACCATTCAGGCGATAATTGCTTTTTTTCTCGGAATCTCTCCACCGTGATTTTGAACTTTTTCCGCTAGGGAGTGTTTATTTGGTCATTATTCCGGCAATTGACATCAAAGGTGGCAAATGTGTACGGTTGGCTCAGGGTAATTTTGATCGTGTTACGATATATGCGGATAATCCGGTAGATATGGCGCTAACCTGGGAGCAAAAAGGCGCCGAATTGCTCCATATAGTTGATCTCGACGGCGCTGTTGCCGGTTCGCCCCGTAACGAAAAGATTATTCTGGACATCGTTAAAAAGATTAATATTCCAATTCAAGTTGGCGGCGGCATAAGGGATACGGAGACGATAGAGTTTTACTTAAAAAATGGTGTCTCCAGTGTTATTCTGGGTACAGCGACGCTGAAAAATGAAGAAACAGTCCGCAATGCCGGTAAAACCTTTCCGGAGAAAATAATTTTAGGTATTGATGCTTTGGAGGGTAATTTGGGCACTAGCGGATGGACACAAAGAACTCCCCAAGACCCTGTTGATCTTGCCAGACGTTATGAAGACTGCAGTATAAAGGCCATTGTTTATACTGATATCAAACGTGATGGCATGGAGACGGGCGTCAATATTGAAGCAACAAAGGCATTGGCGAAAGCTGTAAACATTCCGGTGATTGCTTCCGGTGGTGTGGCTACTATCGCTGATATTGAAAACCTTCTTTCAATAAAAGATTGCGAAATTTATGGAGTAATTATTGGCCGCGCTCTTTACACGGGCGCTATTTCTCTGGAAGAAGCCATTAGAATAGGCAAAGAGCCTCTTAATTAAAATGGGGAGGTGATAATTATGTCAGATTGTATATTTTGTAAGATTGTCGAGGGTAAAATTCCCTGCGCCAAAATTTATGAAGACGATCAAATGCTGGCTTTCGATGACATTCACCCGATGGCACCGGTGCACGTTATCGTTGTTCCTAAAAAACACGTTTCTACTCTAATGGATATTGATACAAAAAGCAGCAGCGTGGCTAATAATTTAATTAACGCCGCTCAAAAAGTGGCGAAAATTAAGGGAATTGCCGCTAAAGGTTTTCGCACAGTCATTAACTGCAATGATGAAGGCGGACAAATTGTTTTTCATTTACACATGCACGTTCTTGGAGGCAGGAAACTTCAAGACGAATTAGGGTAAATTAATAAAAGGTGAAAAAAATGGATATAAACACCAAATTAAATGAAGAAATTGCTGTTGCTGCCAAAGCCAAGGACAAAATCCGGCTATCAGCCATTCGTATGTTGAAAACAGCGCTGCATAATAAAGAAATTGATTTGATGCGGCCATTAAATGAAAGCGAAATCCTGCAGCTTCTTTCTGCGATAGTAAAGCAAAGAAAGGATTCCATTGAACAGTTTGCAAAGGGTGGAAGAAATGATCTTGTAGAAAAGGAGGAGGCGGAATTGAAGGTGGTACAGGAATTCATGCCCGCACAAATGTCTGATGAAGAAGTAGAAAGTGTGATTAAAAAAGCGATAGCAGAGACCGGCGCTGTTTCCGTCAAAGATATGGGTAAAGTAATGAAAATTTTAATGCCGCAGCTAACCGGTAAGGCTGATGGTAAAACAGTTGGCGAAAAAGTTAAGGCGTTTTTATCTCAATAAGAGGTTAGAAGATAGACAGATTTAAATTCCGGATAGGTAAAATACTCAGTGCGTTTTGATGATAATAAGATTGAGGAAATCAAAAGCAGGGTAGATATTGTCGAATTGGCATCCGAATACCTGACTTTAAAAAAAGCGGGACGAAATTTTATCGGGCTATGCCCTTTTCATCAGGAAAAAACGGCATCTTTCACTGTAAATCGTGAGAAACAAATATTTTACTGCTTTGGCTGCGGTGAGGGCGGCAATGTCATCACTTTTCTGATGAAAATTGCTGATAAAACTTTTCCGGAAGCAATCAAAGATTTAGCGGAGAAAACGGGAATTATATTACCGCAGCGTTTAATAAGCAAAGAATGCCGGGAAAGAGATTCACTGCGGGAAAGTATCACAAGTTTAAATTTAAGGGCGGGGCAGCAATTTACACGAAATCTTTTTTCTCCTTTAGGCAAGGACGCTCGAGAGTACTTGGTAAATAGAGGTATTACTGAGGATACTATCAAACAATTCCGGTTGGGTTATGCTCCTGACAGCTGGCGCTCGTTAGCCAATTACATAGAGAGTTGCGGCTTATCCCTGAAATTAGCCGAGCAAGCGGGTTTGGTTATTGCTGGTAAGGAAGGTTTCTACGACCGATTTCGTGGCCGGCTGATTTTTCCCATTGAAAATATTTTTGGCGAAACGGTGGCTTTTGGCGGCAGAATTTTAGAAAAAGGCGAACCAAAATACCTTAATTCACCGGAATCACCGGTTTATATCAAAGGGAAAGTTCTATATGGCTTGAATAGGACAAAAGAAGAAATCCGTAAGCAGGGTTTTGCTCTTGTTGTCGAAGGTTATTTTGATTTGATTTCTCTCTGGAATGCGGGAATCGGCAATGTCGTTGCCACGTTAGGCACGGCGTTAACTAGAGAGCATCTTGAACTCCTAAAGCGTTACACTCCGGAAGTCGTCGCTCTCTTTGATCCGGATGAAGCAGGAATAAAGGCCCTTGACCGCAGTCTGGAATTATTTTTAAGCATGGGAATGCGGGCGCGGGCGTTGATATTACCCGAGGGATGCGATCCGGATGACTATGTAAAAAAATACGGTAAAGATAAGCTTAATGAACTTATTGCACACGCTCCGGCAATAAGTGATTACTATATTGATCATGTTCTGGGCAGCGGCAGAACCTTTGAGGATAAACGAGAGATGGTAAAAACGGCAATGGAACTTATTAATAAGATTAGCGATAAAAAAGAAAAGGATATTTTTATTAAACGTATAGCGGAAAAAACAGGCATCAATCAAGAGTTGCTAATAAAAGAAGCTTTCAAGAATGAAATGCAAATAGCGCCGAAAAAAGGGCAAGAAAGACAGCAACGCAATATTAATAGCGATCTAGTGGAAATGCATCTAATCCAGCTTCTCCTGGAGTATCCGCAAAAAGTAACTCAGATTGAAAATGAAAATATATTAGATTTTTTTCTTCAACCAGAACTAAAGGTTGTGGGCGAAAAGATTGTTGAGGCCTATAAACTGCTTGGGTTTGTCGATATAAACATCGTATTGGCCGCGGATGAAGATAAACCTTTGCTAGAAAGGATATATAAATTAAGGATGGAAGCAGCATCGGTTCACGACGATCTGGTTGAAAAAATATTTGCCGATAATATCAGGCAAATCAAGAAAAAATGGTATAAGGAACAACACCATCAAATTAAATTACAACTGGGCAAGGCTCAGGACAACGGCGATGAAGAGCTGTTGAGCAATCTGCTTCGCGAAAAAGAAAAGTTGCTAACTAAAGAAAAAGAATTACATTAAGCGATAAGACAAATAAAAATTTTGGGGAGATGCCAAATGGCTAAAGAACTGCAATCCGATGAATTTAAAAAATTACTTTCACTGGGTGAAGAAAAAGGGTTTTTGACTTACGATGATGTCAACGATATGTTGCCGCCGGATGTAACCTCTTCGGATCAGATTGATGATATCATTATGCTTTTTGGAGAAAAGAATATTGATATCATTGATACTGAACAAGGTGAAAAGCTGATGGTGAAAAAGCCGGCGGAAGATGTTGCGCCTGCTAAATTTCCAGAGGCATTGGCGCTCGTGCCTGGCGCGGGAAAGACCGGAGATCCGGTTAAAATGTACTTGCGCGAAATGGGATTGGTATCTCTTTTGAGTCGGGAAGGGGAGGTGGAAATAGCGAAAAAAATAGAAGAGGGCGCACGCGAAACGATGTCGGCTATTTTTCGACTGGCCGTGTCAATCAAAGAGGTTCTCAATCTTAGCGATAAGCTGCAGACTGGAGAGATTCGGATCAAAAACGTGGTCGACAATATTGAAGATGAAGAAGGTTTTGTCGAAGAGGATGAACACAAAGAAAGAGTTCTGAAGCTGATTTCCAGGATTAAGCTTTTCAATGACAGAAACAATGTTTTGCTTATTAAACTCAAATCCAAGACTATGCGCACTAAGCAGCGCGAACTGTTAAATGCCGAGTTAGAAAAAAACACCAAAAACATAATTACTCTGTGCCGGAAGATTCGCTTCAGCAAAAAACAAATTTATCGGTTTGTTTCCCGTCTACGACACTATAACGAGGAGATAGAAAAAGCGGAAAAAGTCATTGCTCAATATAAAAAGGAAACCAGATTGACACTTGCTCAACTGGAAAAAGCATGGGCGAAAATGAAAAAGTCTAAATCCGATGAAAAACGAGCGGCCAAAGAATATCGTGTTTCTATTGATCTGCTCAAAAAAAGTAAGGTTGCAATTAATGATGCACACAAAAGGATAAAGCAGATTGTGCGAGAAGTGGGGATACCGACAACTATCCTGAAAGCTGTTGTTAAGTCCATTGAAGATGGCGAACTTAAGGCGGATATAGCTCAAAGAAAACTTGTTGAGGCAAATTTACGTCTTGTCGTGAGCATAGCCAAGAAATACACCAATCGTGGCTTACAGTTTCTGGATTTAATTCAGGAGGGCAATATCGGCCTGATGAAGGCCGTGGATAAATTTGAGTATCAACGTGGCTATAAATTTTCTACTTATGCGACATGGTGGATCAGACAGGCGATCACGCGCGCTATTGCCGATCAGGCCCGGACAATAAGGATTCCTGTCCACATGATTGAAACGATCAATAAACTCATCCGCACTTCCCGCTACTTGGTACAGGAATTGGGTCGTGAACCCACCCCTGAAGAAATTGCCAATAAAATGGAATATCCTTTGGAAAAAGTAAGAAAGGTATTAAAAATTGCCAAGGAGCCGATTTCCTTGGAAACTCCTATAGGCGAGGAAGAGGACAGTCATTTAGGCGATTTTATCGAAGACAAAAAAATTATGTCTCCTTCTGAAGCTACAATCAACATGGATCTGGCGGATCAAACAAGAAAAATATTGTCTACACTTACTCCTCGTGAAGAAAAAGTTTTGCGTATGCGTTTTGGCATTAGCGATAGAGTAAGCTCTTTGCCGGAAGAGGAGAAAATAATAGCGGATTTAATGGAAACCTTGATGGAAGAACCCGAAGATATTACAGTTCCGACTTTAAAAAAAGTTAAGGGCAAGCGACGAAAGCGTACATCAAAATAATATTGACAATCTATATATTTGGATATATCAAGGCAAGCCCTGCTATACATTAGATAGGTAAATGGCGGGCCCATAGCTCAATTGGTAGAGCCACCGGCTCATAACCGGTAGGTCCCTGGTTCGATCCCAGGTGGGCCCACCAAACAAACTGTAGAAAAGAAGAATGATCATTTTAAGAAAAGGAAACACAAACTTGATAAGTAGTGTTATAATTGCCGTGAAGAAACAAACAATGCCATTATTTCACGATACATATGGTAAGGCTATAAGCCGGTATTTTTAAAAATGCACCCCTCAAAGGTGCATTTTTTTTATTTAATAAAAAGAAGGAGAAAATTATTGAAAGGTAAATTATTACTATTGATTGGGCTTCAAGAATGTGATTCTCAATTGGTTATGCTATTGTCCAAAAAGAAACATCTACCGGAGCAGATGGACAGACTTGATCAAGACTTTCTCAGATTTAAAGAGGGAATTGAACAAAACAAAAAAAAGTATGATGAGATGAAATCCCTCCATAATGCGAAAGAAAAAGAAGTCAAGAAAATTAATGAAAATATAACCAAAGCCAGAGAACGACTCTTGGAAGTTAAAAATAACAAGGAATATCAGGCCATCCTCAAAGAAATTGAGATGGCCGAAGCATCCTGCGGCGATATTGAAACGGAAATAATTTCTCTGTTGGAGGAACTGGATAAAGTATCCGTATTAGTAAAAAAAGATGAAGAAACTTTAAACCAGCAAAAGAAAAAGTATGGGGAAGAAAAGAATAGAATAGAAACGGAGATAAACACAATAGATTCCGATTTTGTGAATTGGGAACAAAAACGCGACGAATTGAGAAAAAAAGTTCCCGGAGATCTTCTAGCCCAGTACGAAAAAATTAAGAACAGGAATAACGGAGTTGGAGTTATTTCTGTCTGGAAAGCGGTTTGCAACGGCTGCCATATGAATATTCCTCCGCAGCTTTATAATGAATTGCAGAAGTCGGTGGAACTGCTCAGTTGTCCTAATTGTAATCGAATAATCTATTTTGAAAATAGGGAAAAGCCAGCCTAAAATATTATGATCAAAAAAAATTACAGGCTGTATAGCGATGGCGCGTGCCGAGGAAATCCCGGTATTGGCGGTGCCGGAGCCGTTATAACCGATGCCGCGGGAAATGTTGTTTGGGAAGGCAAGGAATTCCTTGGCCATTGCACCAATAATATCGCTGAATACAAAGCGCTGATTTTAGGTTTAAAAGGAGCATTGGCTCGAGGGTATAATAATTTAGAAGTATACTTAGATTCGGAACTCCTGGCCAGGCAAATTAACGGTTCCTACCGCGTGAAGAACGAAAGTTTAAAAATCTTAATGGTGGAAATACATAGCTTGCTTTCATCCTTAGAATCGGTTCAGGTCAAGCATGTTTTGCGACGCCGTAACGAGCAGGCTGACAAATTGGCGAATCTGGCGATTGATAATCATTAGATTATTAAATGTAAACTCATTGCATTTCGGGCTCATACTTTTCCGTCTGTTTACCCGTGATGCAACTGGCAACATTATAATTCCTGAGAAGATCGCTTTCAAGAAATTAAAATCAAGTGTAGAATGTATCTCAGTTGAATAAGGATAAAAATAACTGTTGTGTGGAGAAAAAACGAAGAGGCTAATCAGCATTTGTCTCCACCTGTAAGTTTATTTGAAATTGTTCTTGATTATATTTTTTACAAAAATTAACATGAGCTGTAATTAGACATAATTATAATATTGCTCACGGTCATATGTAACTTGCCAGAGTTTGTGTTTTGTTAAAGACTATTGTTATTAATAAGAAAAGGAGATCAAAATGAAGAA
>JBEKMF010000179.1:0-3485 GCA_050008655.1 Smithellaceae bacterium | reverse complement strand
AAGTATGTTTGTTTGAAGGAGTAAAAAATGGCTGTAGCATTGAGAAAGTCTTTAAAAACAATAGAGGATTACAAAGCCGCGAATCCTAATTATACTGATCTTTTGGATATATTGGCGGATATTTTAATTCTGCGGGAGGAATACCGTCAGAATATGAAAGATTCCATTTTTCGCGTCGAAGAAAATTTAATCACCCAAAAAATGGAGGGAGGCCTTCCCTTAATTGATTTTACGGGGAAAGAATATGATTTATCGCGTCCCAAACAATATTTTAATTCGTTAATTTCCATAGTGGAAAAAAGAATGCCGGAAGAGGCGCAAAACATCATTAGCATCATTAAAAATAAACAATATGATTGGGAAAAAACGATTCGCGCTTCTTTTGACCGCAGTGATGAAGAAGACAAAGCTGCAAACGAAGAATTAGCAACCGGCAGCGAAGCTCGAGAGAATCTTGACTTGATCGATCTTTTTACCGAAGAAAGTTTAAGGCCGGAATTGGAAACTATTGCTGAAAAATACGATGAAATAATAGCCAAGTCGGCCTGGTCGGAGGGATACTGTCCCATTTGCGGCAAAGAACCGAAGATAGGTGAAATCCGGGAAGAGGAAGAAGGCAAACGGTATTTGTTTTGCCACCAGTGTGGGTTTAAATGGTATTTTCACCGGATTAAATGCCCATTCTGCGGCAACGATGAACAGCATTCCCTGGCTTATTTTGCGGTGGAAGGAGAGGAACACCATCGGGTGGATGTCTGCAATAAGTGCCGCCGTTATATAAAAATTATTGAATTGCCCAAATCAAGCGAAGAGCCAAACCTCGACGTTGAAGACATTGCTACATTACACCTCGATATGATTGCTTATGACGAAGGGTATAATTAGGTTTTAATCCTTATATTCTTCGTATAAGTTCTACTATATGCATAGATTTCCCATGTCCCCGATGCCGATGAAATTTTGTAAATACCACGCCCTGGGTAACGATTATATTGTAATACAACCTACCGATGCACAAGGCGAACTTGATCAGGGCCATATTCATCTCATCTGTCATCGAAACTACGGAATTGGTTCAGATGGCATTCTTCTTGGTCCCCTTAAGAGCACGTCATGCGATTTTAAACTGAGGATTTTCAACCCCGACGGCAGCGAAGCGGAGAAAAGCGGCAACGGCCTGCGTATTTTCGCACGTTTTCTGTGGGATAGGGGACTGGTCCGGGAACGACCATTCAGCATCGAAACCATCGGCGGGACGGTTCGCGCACATGTGCAGTCCGGCGGTAAGAGCGTAACCGTCGAAATGGGCGAGGTAAGTTTCGATAGCAAGAAAATACCGGTCACCGGTGTAGCGCGGGAAGTGCTCAATGAAACCATCAAGGTTGGTGATATGGCTTTCACCTACTGCGCCGCAACCATCGGCAACCCACACTGCGTGATCCTGTGCGCTTCACCGACGGAAGAGATCGCCAAACGCTATGGACCCCTGATAGAAATCGAGCCTCGCTTCCCCAATCGTACCAACGTGCAGTTTATGAATGTTTTGGATCGGGGAAACATTCAAATCGAAATCTGGGAACGGGGTGCCGACTATACCTTAGCGTCCGGAAGCAGCAGTACTGCCGCGGCCGCTGTTGCCTATAAACTCGGCTTATGTGATTCAAAGATTATGGTTCATATGCCCGGGGGAAATCTCGATATTTGGTTTAGGGAAGGGTTCCATGCCATCATGACAGGCCCGGTCGTGCGCATCGGCGAGGGGGAAATCGATGACGACATGTTTCAAAACGACCTTCTCGCTCGAAAGCAAAAGAGGCGGGATTTTTCTTAAGAAGTTTTTATCGCAACTTTGGTTTCTTTTTGTTTTAGCTGTAATACTTTTGGGAATGGTGATATCCCCAACGCCGTTTTTTAAAACGTGCTTCCACGCTTATTTTGTCAATTTTCCATAAAAAATATATTTACGAAAAATTCGCTATTAAGACATTCCGGCAAGCGCTATTTAACTTTAGGCTTCATTTTTTTGTCGTTAAAATACGTCCTTAAAAAGCTAAGAAAATTCCAGCCGCTGCCCTTGACAGGAGTAATACCTGTAAATATATTAGCTTGGCTTTATATTAGGTAATAATGAAAGATTCCGGCTAGGTAATTATGCAGGATCACATAATAAAAATATTTAAAGAAAGCAGCCGCGTCAAAGAAGCTTTCATTAATGAGAACCTGAGTAAACTGATTAATGTAATTGATGTGTTAACTGCTGCATTAAAATCAGGCAACAAGATATTACTCTTTGGCAATGGCGGTTCAGCGGCGGATGCACAACATATTGCTGCGGAATTTATTAACCGCTTTTTAATAGAAAGGCCGCCTCTTCCGGCAATTGCACTTACGACCGATACATCCGTTATTACGAGTATTGGCAATGACTATGACTTCTCCGAAATATTCAGTAAGCAGATCAGGGCGATAGGACAACCCGGGGATATTGCCTGGGGAATTAGTACCAGCGGCAATTCGGCTAATGTTATGAAAGGCCTGGAAACGGCCAAGAAAATGGGATTGGTAACAATTGCTTTTACCGGCAAAGATGGGGGAAACATTGCGAAGATTGTTGATTTTTCCGTTAATGTATCTTCTTCCAGCACGGCGCGCATTCAGGAAACACATATTACAGCCGGTCATGCTATCTGTGAGTTGGTAGACATGAAACTATTTCAAAAGCCTGATTTAAAATAATGAGGAAATTATTTTTGAGGTTAAGGTGAAAACAAAAAAAGAACATACTGCTAAACACCCCCCGGACGAAGTTATTGCCGGAGGAGAGCACTCGGAAATAAATGATCTAAAAGCAAAATTAGAAGATAAAGAAAAAGAAGCCGCGGCCAATTATGATAAGTACCTGCGTGCAACTGCGGAATTGGATAATTACAAAAAGAGGGCTACCAAAGAAAAGACCGATACAATCAAATATGGTAATGAAGAACTTATTAAAGACATTTTACCTTTTATGGACAGTTTAGATAGGGCAATGGAACAAACCGGCGGCTCCGATGTGGAAGCATTTAAGGATGGTATCAAATTAATTCAGGAACAGCTTTTGTGCTGTCTCAAAAAGCACGGAGTAGAGAGAATTGAAAGTTCAGGGGCTGATTTCGACCCCAACTTTCATGAAGCAATGATGCAGATTCATAGCGACGAACATGAAGAAAATAAAATAGTTAATGAAATGGCAAAAGGTTATTTGCTCAATGGCAGACTTTTGAGACCGTCAAAAGTCTGTGTATGTAAAAAGATAAATAAAGAAAATGACACATGTGAAAAAATAGCAGACAATGGACAATAAGGAGGGAAAAAATGGGAAAAATTATCGGAATTGATTTAGGGACAACAAATTCTTGCGTAGCCATAATGGAAGGGGGCGATCCCGTCGTCATAGCCAATCAAGAAGGCAATCGCACCACGCCGTCTATTGTTGCCATAACGGA
>JBEKMF010000178.1:0-3529 GCA_050008655.1 Smithellaceae bacterium | reverse complement strand
AATTCCTTTTCATCAATGTTAATTTTTTTTCTTTTTTTCTCCATTTGCTATACAGTTCAATCCAATTCATCATTTCTTGAAAAATAAGCTATTAGTAAGAAAAATTTCGTCGATACCAATCTGTTTCAAAATCCCAAAAAGATACGAAGAAAAAGATATATTCCATGTGCAGAGGCAAACGCACCTTATCTATTTTTATTTTCATCTCCAGATAATAATTTTTCCCTTTCTCTAGAGAAAATATAGGAGTTGCTATAATTCCACTAAAATCCGCCATTGCATTTTGAGCGCTTTCAAAATCAGGAAAAATGGCCGGCTCCGGGTTACCGGTTGTGTAAATACTAAAGGTTTTTTTGAGATTATCGTACTTGATAATGCGCTTAATTTCTTGGCTGCTTATTTTTTTATTCCAAATATAGGATCTTACTTTATAAACGTCGAGTTGTAGAGTAAAGACTGTGGGAACACCGGCGAGAATTGCCGATTCCATCTCCGGTTTAAAGCCGTTTATCAATCGCGCATACAAAAACACGTTTTCTGCATTATTACTAATCAGAATATCCGTTATTTTCGGTTCAATTGCCTGCGCTTTTATTGGCAAGCCTCCAAAAATAAACAAAGAAACGAAAATTCCAGCATAAAAAACCTTTTTTATTTTTTCCATAATACTTCAACTCCTGGCAAATTTAAGGAAAATATAATCATATATTTCGCTAAAATTCATATTTTAATAACTGCTCCAGATACAAGCAGTATCGACAGCAACAACACGGACGGCATTTCCTTATGGGCTAAGGGTATTATCACTGCGCGCCCTCTCCCGGGTTAGTACCTTTGCTAATAGCATATTACGGCACATAAAAAGATGCATTATAATTTTATTCTTTAATATAGTGCAAAATCGCTGACTTTAACAGAAAAGACAGCTTCACAAATTCTACTCTATATTAAAAAATTCAGAGAGTTATACTAGGTAACATAAGGATAAAAATCAAGATTAATTTGGTTTAAACCTGAACGGTGTCGAGAATTCTGAAGGAGGGAATTTTTAATGAACTAATCTTATGAGCACTTTCGTCTTCATTGATACAATTAACAATTTCCCAGCAATCTGTTTTATACATCAATTCTTTGAGCAACAGATTATTTAAGCGATGGCCTGATTTGAAAGCCACAAAATGGCCAATAATCGGCATACCCAGCAAAAAAAGATCGCCAATGGCATCAAGGATTTTATGTTTTACAAATTCGTCAGGAAAGCGCAGACCATCTTTATTAATGATTTTCTGATCATCAAGAACAATAGCGTTTTCCAGCGATCCTCCCAGTCCCAAACCTTTTGCTTGCAAATATTCGACTTCTCTTAAAAAGCCAAAGGTTCTGGCGGAACAAATTTCCTTTTCATATTTTTCATCAGAAAAAGTCATACTAAAAGATTGCCTGCCGATTATGGCGTGTGGGAAATCAATTTCATAAGTAATTTTGAATTCTTCAGCAGGGAGTAAAACAGCGCTACCTTCTTTTTCCGTTACCGAAACAGGTTTTTTTATTAACAGGAGTTTCTTGGTTTTTCCTTGTGTATGAGTACCCACTTCTTTCAGGAGATTTACAAAAGGAAGGGCACTGCCGTCCATAATAGGAACTTCGAAAGAATCCAGTTCAACAATGGCGTTATCCACACCCATACCGCTGAAAGCTGAAAGGATGTGCTCAACTGTAGCAACAGTAACCCCATTAGTTCCCAATGAAGTTGCCAATGTAGTGTCAGAAACATTATTAAACTGCGCCCGAATTGAAGGGGCATCAGGCAAATCATTACGCTTAAAGATAATACCTGTATCTACCGGCGCAGGTTTTATCCTCATGTTAACTTTTCGTCCAGTATGCAACCCGACACTGGAACAATTTATTTCCTTTTTTAATGTCCGCTGTAAATACATAGTTTTAACTCGAATGAATATTGAATAGAGAAAATATAAGCAAGTACTATACCATCTTGTTGAACTTATTTACTGAATTTAAGTTACTGTAATAATAAAGATTTTTCTATAAATGATCCGATAATAAATTGACGCAGATTATATTTGTGTGTCGTAAAAGCCACAGTGCGTTGATAAAAACATTGAACCAAACTTAAATGATAGGATTTACTTGTAAAACCTCTCCTTCTCGCTGTAAATACAACCGCAATACTGCTGGCGGTACAATCCCAATTCTTTGGAAATTTTTACGCCTTCCGGCCAGCCGGGGCGAAAATCCTGATAGTAAAAAATTATTCGCAATTCCCTGCTTAAGTTTTCTCCAATTTGCCGAATCAGGTCATGCTTTTGATATTTGCTATAAAGTAGAGTCGTTGTAAAGCCATCATATTTTTCTTGGATTGCCAATTCTGCTGTATGTTTTAGGCGATCCGTGAGACAGTAGGCGCATCTTTCTTTTTCTTTAAAAGCAATGTTCCTGATAAATTCTTCCATGGGATAACCTGCAGACCAAATAACATTTAAAAATGCCATGGCTGCATAATCATTTAGAGTCTGGCGGCGTTTTTGGTATTCCTGAGAAGGATGAATATTGGGATTGTAAAAAACACCTACTACTTCATGTCCCTGAGTCCGCAGTTCTTTTAGTGGGTAAATTGTGCATGGTCCGCAACAGATATGCATTAATAATTTCATGATATGAACTTTACATTAGCAAAAACTGCTTAGCTTAAAAAAGCTCTTTCTGTCCGTTAGAGACCTTAAGACCAAAATGTTCGTAAGCTTTGGCGCAGGCGATTCTCCCTCTTGCCGTTCTTTGTAAATAACCCTCCTGAATCAAATACGGTTCATATACATCTTCAATTGTTGTCTTTTCTTCGCCCATTGCCGCGGAAAGACTCTCCACTCCTACAGGTCCCCCGTTAAATTTTTCAATCAAAGTCAAAAGCAGTTTCCTGTCCATTTGATCAAATCCCTTTTGGTCAACTTCAAAGGCATCCAGCGCCTTACGCGCTATCTTTAAATCAATTGTTCCATCTGACTTCACTTCTGCATAATCCCGGACACGCTTGAGCAATCGATTAGCGATGCGCGGTGTTCCGCGCGCACGCCGAGCTAATTCTTCTGCTCCCTCAGCGGCAAGTTTAATTCCCAAAATTAAAGCGGATCTTTTTATAATTATAGCGAGTTCTTGCGGTGAGTAAAACTCCAGGCGAAAGTGCATACCAAAACGGTCCCGTAAGGGAGAGGTCAGAAGTCCGGCGCGGGTGGTCGCACCCACTAAGGTAAATCTGGGTATGTCCAGCTTCATCGATCTTGCCGACGGCCCCTGCCCGATTAGTATATCAATATGGAAATCTTCCATGGCCGGGTACAATATTTCTTCCACTACATGCGAAAGCCGGTGGATTTCATCAATAAAAAGAACTTCATGTTCTTGCATATTGGTCAAAATAGCCGCCAAATCTCCCGGCCTTTCAATAACCGGTCCGGAAGTGACTTTGATTTCCACACCCATTTCCTTGGCAACAATATAAGCCAAAGTAGTT
>JBEKMF010000177.1:0-3557 GCA_050008655.1 Smithellaceae bacterium | reverse complement strand
CATAGTCGCCGTAAATAACTATTTTTTCGCGTTCGTGGATTGCTTTCAACAGACGCGCAACGCCCTTCTTCATATCTTTCATCAAAAGAGGGCTATGCAGGTCATTCAAGGAAGGGTAGAGATAGCGGCGGGCGCCTTCCGTATCCAGAATTTCCCTGTTGGCAAGAATTTGGGATATGATCGGATAAATGCCAAATTCCTTACTCAAAGAATCTTCTATATCTTTGTTAACGGATTCTTTCAATTTCCATTGAGTTGTCGGCAGTTGTTTGGGTAACGTCATTTTTCTGTAATTAATCTTTTTTTCCTTTGTATTTATATAATATCAATGTCGGGTTTAAAGTCAAGCCAGCATTACTTTTTTTCCAAGATAATATTTTTTAGTAATGATTCGTGCTTTTGCAGTTCTAGGGCGTCTTTCTTAAAAGCATTAAGTTCGGTTAATTTAATGATATGGTCAAACGATTTTCTTTCTACAGACACCTCCAGCAATGTACCTTGAAAAGAATATCTTTCACTTCTTTGCATAAACGGCTTTTTCATGGAAAAAGCCGAAGGCAGTTTTTTTATCTTAAACCCCGCGGGGAAAACGTAACTATAATTTTCTTTCGAATAATATGAAGATTTGACGACAATCGGATATTTTCGTTCATTTGCTGCTGTAATATCGCGGTAAGGATCTATTTGAATAATGTTTGATAATACCATTAGGTTTTCATCCAGTTTTTGCGCCAGATTTTTCAGAGAACCTTTCAATCTAATTATAAATGGTTCCCGAGTATCGGTAAAGCTGCTTAAATTCAACTCCTTGACTGTGATGCCTTTCCCTTCAAAAAATTTCTTTCTTTGTTCGGGCGATGAATATTTATAGAAATATCGTATGGATTCGGCTGCTTTTCCCGAATAGGTATAGATGCAATCCAGATCAGAGTCTCCTTCCTCGTCAATTTTATATTTTATTTCAGTGGAAGATGAATCTTTTGTATTTTCTAAATCCGGCGTCTTTATAAACTTATAAGATCCGTCGGTATTGATAAGAAAAACGTCAGTGGGACGGGAGAAGGGTACTGAATTGTATGCTGCTGTCTCATTGGTTGCATCCAGCCAGAAGTATTTATCACCGGATGGAACAACAGCAATGACATGATTAAAGGCATTCAACGATGCTATGGATTCATCGAAATATTCACCGTATGCCGGAACAAGAACAGGCAGGCCTTCAATTCCGGCAACTTTAAGCATCGTGAGTAATAGAATTGTCTTATCTTTGCAATCCCCGTATCTTTTTTTAAATATTTCATAAGCGGCATGAGGTTTATGAGTGTAGGGCCCAAGAAGTACAGCTACATATCGGATTTTTTGCGAAACAAAATTAAATATTGAGTTGATCTTTTCTTCTTTGGTTTTTTTATCGCCGACTAGTTGCCTGGTGAAACTTGTCAGTTCATTATCGGACGTCATTTGTTCCCGAACAAGATTTATATACCAGCGAGATATAGTCTCCCAATTTTTGAGCGTCCAAAAGGAAAGTTGAGGGAAAGTGTTGCTGTCGTACAGAGAAGGCATGCGCGCCTCTGGAAGTATTTCTTGTTGTTTGGTGTTGGTAAAAATATATCTTTTTTTATTATCAGCGGAAATAACTTGGGGTGTGAGTATTGTTTTGAATTTTTTGTATTTTAACTCGATATTTGCCGGTAATACTATTTCCGTTATATCTTCTTCCATAGGATAAAAATTTTGACAGAAAAAAGTAGCAAAGAAATCGAAGGGAAGAACAGGTTTTAAGTTTTTTATTTCGTAAGCATATTCGATTATACAACCATCTTCCACGGCGGGCATGGTGAAGCTCTTTTGTTTAATATCGGTATAGAACTCATATCCGGCATACTCGGAAGAATCATGAATGTCATTTTTATCTACAGGTATAACTTGTCCATCAGGCTTGATGGTGTTGGCGAAAAATATTCTGGCTTCCTGATAACCTTCGCGGTAGGAAATTGATTTGGAGGCTAAATGCCGCCCCCGTTCATTGAATATTTTTATGCGTTCTAAATTTCTGGTAACACTGGTGCCGTCATTAAAAAATTCGGTATAAGAATAGCTGTACAAAATATCGGCGCCGGCATTAGGGTGTTCCTCCGCCCGGGGAGCCTGTTTTAAATATGCGTTGACATCACCGGCAGTAATGCTTCTGATATTGGAATTGGTAGCCGAACAAGATAAAACAAATAACGATAAAAAGATTAGTATAATTCTGACTGTACGCATATATCGTCCCAGATTTTTAGTAATCATACAGTGTTTATCTGCCTACGTCAATCCCGCGACTGGGAATCCCTCGGCCACAGTAACCTAAAGGTCATCTGCGACTGGGGTAGGAAAGCGCTGTGACTCGCGGGAGGTCGCGTTGTCCTCTACTTCGCGGGATAATTCTATCTGCAAGCTTCAGCGACAGTGACCTTTAGGTGGTGCACTTTGTTTCGGAAGTTTGGGTCTCATTATTTTAGGGAACCTCCGGCTCGACTGCTGCCGGAGGCTCCACTTGGTCGTTAATCTTGATCTTTAGGGAGATCGGTGGTAAGGCGAAACTAAAATGATAAACAAATTGTTTAAACTAAATCATCATAATATTGCCTTAGTACAGTTTATTATCGAAGGCTACGAAGGAATGGCCACAGTATCAACAATTGATCCTCACACCGCGATAATAAAAATTTTGATTATGCCTAATTTTGTTTCGGAAATTAACAGCCTCATTGATGATTTAAAAAATAAATATAAAATCACGGAAATCGATCCCGCGACTTGGAATCCCTCGACTCCAGCCGGGGTAGGAAAGCGCCGTGACCTGCGCGGGAAGTCACGTCGTCCTCTGCTTCGCGGGATCAATTCAACTAACAAATTTCAATGTGCTTTGCTTTTTGAAATTTGAGTTTCATTGATTCGACTTGCAAGCTTCAGCGACGAGTGACCTTTAGGTTATGCACTTTGTTTCCGAAGCTTGTGTCTCGTTATTTTAGGGAGTTTCCGGCTCCTACCGGAGGGGGCTCCACTAATTGTAAAGAGGAAAATAATTTATGCTGATGCTAACCCACACATATCTTTTGCAGAAAGTTTTGGGTTCAGCAGATATGGAAAACAAAAATTTGGATGTTTATGTCTATAATATTGTACCGGATTTATTAACAATTCATCCGCAAATAAGTTCCTCCCAAACTCACGGTATAAAAAGAACTTTGCAAATTCCGGCAGACTATCCCCGATCCCATTATGTAATGTTTCATCTTTTAGTAGACGACCTTGCTCATTACGGGTATATTTGTCAGGAGGGCAAAGAAGAATTCGATCCCGATTCTCAAGGATATTCCTATACCAAAGGAAAACCTCTGATCAATTCCATTTTGGAATTATACAATACCATTCAAAAAGAAATTTCTTATAATGAAGCGGCTTACCGTTCCCACCTGATCATCGAAATGATCTATGATCTTGTCATCTTAAATCAGATTAGCTCACTTAAAACCATTGATCTTTTGGCGGCGGCGATAGATTTTACG
>JBEKMF010000176.1:0-3569 GCA_050008655.1 Smithellaceae bacterium | reverse complement strand
AGATCAACCCTAAAACGCCCATTTTTCATAAAATGCCCCAGAACGAGGCCATAGATCTGGCCCTGAATTTCCTCAGCAACTATAGGAAACTCTTCAAAACGGATAAACCGTTTGAGGAGGCCAATGTCCTTTTCTCCAAGTACGCCGGGGATTGCTACCAGAAGCAGATTCCTCTTCCCCAAGCTATCTACTCTCTCATCCTGATGAGACGCCACATGTGGTTGTTTGCCGAGTACCAGGCGGTATTTGAAACGGCCATCGAGCAGCGTCATGCCCTGGAAAGCCAGAGCCGCATGATTCTCATGTTCGATTATGCCGAGTACGTCGTTATCCTGACTTATGATGAACTGATCAGAAAGGAGATCGAAGATAAATTTAAAGCGTTGAAAATCAAAAGCCCGCTTTTTGTGCTCTGGCCGGGCGAGTGGAAAGAAAAGGCAAAATAGCCATTAAAGTTATTACATGGTGAATTTTGCTATGCGACATTATAGTATTCATTATGGGTTGTTGCCATTTCCGGTTGATTTTTTATGTCAATAAATTTATCCGTTGAAGAGCTTATCGACAAAACGCGTCAGGCAGTCATGGCGAATTTTGATCCCGAAGAATAGTCATTAACTTCTTCCTGTAATGTTGTTTTTCTAATTTTGCCAATTAATACAACATTTCAATCGGAAATAATCAAAAACTGCGGAACTCTAACATAACATGTGCTACCAGTATCGGGGGCAGTTCACTTCTATTTAACGCTTTCCATCGGATAAGCAGCGTCACTCCAGGCCTTGATCCCACCGGGTTGACGATAGGCATTCGTATAGCCAAACCGTGTGGTCCACATGGCTCCGTTGTGACTCCGCGTACATTCGGTGAAGCCACAATAAAAAACAATGATACGATTTTTGTTCGGCCCCAATACTTTCAGCAGGTCGTTTTTCAATTTATCGTCCAACTTGGTAATCTCCGGCCTCTGGATTTCCAGATGCACCGCGCCGGGAATATGCTGTTTTTTATAACTCGCGTCTGGATTCGTATCCACGATCAATATGTCTTTCTTTTGATCTATCCAAACCTTCAACTCAGCCGCAGTCACGATTTTATATGCCCCTCTTTCCACCTCCCGGGCAAATGTGACGGCAAGCTTCTCGTTATCGATTTCCTTCGTCCACCAAGCAGCCAGGGCATTTCCCGACAAGACAGTGAAACAAACCGCCATCAGAACCGATATTAACAACTTTCTTATCATTGCTTCCTCTCCTTTCATAATCTATGAATCTTGCTATGGCTCTTTATATGAAGGTATTCTTATAGAACCATTTTAGATAAGTCAAATTCCAATACTGAACCGGAAATAGTTAGCAGCAGGTTCATCATTACAAACGGCTATCATTGATTCTCTGTGATACAGACATTTATAGATGTGTAGGTATAGTCAGCAAGCACTTCTTCCTGTTATCAATAGGAATACAATTTCTGAAAATATTCAACATTTCTTTCGGAAATCAACGGATGTCCTTAGCTTTCAAGTCAAGTGATTGATAGGCTATTTCGCTTGACATAGATATTTGTTTTGTATTTTATGGAATGAACATACGTGAGCAGCAAGACATAAACCGACATATTTCAATTCGCTATTAGGAGATACTTGATATGAATATCCAAGAAGCAATATATGATGACATAAAGCAGTTAGCGATTCATCATAGAAAAATGTTTGAGGAAATATGGGAAAAGAAAGGTCAGAAATTGGAGACTACTAAAGCCCAAGAAATTGAAAAAATATATGCAGAAAAATTAGAAAAACAAATTCCAGCAAGCAGCTGTAAGGCGTGGATATTTAAAAACGGCAATCAACTTGTTGCGAGTGGTGCAATTTCAATCGTAAGTTTTGTACCAGTTCCAAATGACACAAATCATTTTATTGCCTATCTTCACAGCATATACACGGAGAAAGATTTTAGAGGGAGAAAACTCGCACAGCAAATAGTTGAAAAAGCAATTCAATGCTGCAAAAAAAATGGAATAAATCGAATTATTCTTAATGCCAGCGATGCTGGGAAACCTATATATGAAAAAAGCGGTTTTGTGGCAACGCTGAATGCAATGAGGTTATTCATTAAATAAAATTGATAACTTCCTGTAATGTTGATTTTCTTATTTTCCCAATTCACACAACATGTCACTCGGGAATCAATAAACACCTTTTTTAAAAACCACATTCGGCAGCCCCATCATCATTGACAAACAACGTCGTTTTTCTTATACTCGGTTCAATAAAAAGCAAGTTCTTATTACAAAGGGTTGAGGGTAAAAAGATGATAACAACAACTACCAAAATTAGATCAGTTACTTCCATGATCATTTTGATCATACTGGCCTTTTGCTGCCAGAATGCCATTGCCGGGGGCAAACCGTTAATCGAAACTGATAAGAAAATATATCATCATGGCGAAAAGATCAGGGTGCATTATTACAATGCGCCTGGCTACGCAGGGGATTGGATATGTATAGCACCGGCAGGTTCCCCGGACACTACAGCCGGGCACTATCAACACATACACGGAAGAGGGCAAGGTGTCCTGATTTTTAAATCTCCGCGACCGGGAAGATACGAGGCACGGGCCTATTATAATTACAGCCCCGCACGATACATTGTATCTGCCCGCCATAGTTTCACAGTTAAATAAAGGCTTTTCTGCCCAATTTGGGCAGAAAAAAGAAATTTAAATAGATAGGGCGCTGATACATTTAAATCAGTAATCTTCAGACTTATTTATTCTATTATATTATGGATAAATAGGTGCAGTCAGTACGGATGCTTTAGAAATGATATTAAAACACTCTTTTCAGTTCTGTGACTGTTGAATAAATCCTCAACATCTGGGGACTTATTACCCACTAATTTCTTTAAAAGCAGCTTCCACTATCTTCTTGAAAATAATTAATCTAAGTATTTTCATTATATACACTTATTTATGATAAATGATCTGAATGGTACACTAGTTGCTGTATTAAAGTGATAGGAATATTACGGAGCTGAGGGCTATGAAGAGAGCTTTGGTGTATATAGTTAGCGTTGCTTTTCTTTTGTCAGTTCTGGTGTTTGCTGCTGACAAGTCTGCAACTGATACAACCAAGGTTGGTCCCGCAAAAGCGAATGTCGTTAAATCGGCAAAGATGAATGCAAGGGGAAAAGTAATCGACATATCGGATAGCTCTATTAAGATTGAGCGCACCGTCCGAGGCAATGTAGAAGTAATGCAATTTGCATTGGAGAACCCAACTGAAAATATTACTGTAAACGATACCGTAAAAATAGCCTATATTAATCAGGGCGGTAAATTAGTCGCCCACAGAGTGGCAAAAGTCAACTCGAAGAAAAAAGAAGTCAAACCGGCTGGGGAAAAATCCACGTCGGCCAATAAGTAGGGGTATTAGAGTATTTATCTGAATTAATTTGGAGTCCCTTAAATTTTTATAAGGGTGGTATTAAATAAAACACAATTTAAGAAGGAGGATTTAAGATGAAACGTTTAGTATTGTTTGTTGTTGCATTGGTTTTCGCATTTTGC
>JBEKMF010000175.1:0-3592 GCA_050008655.1 Smithellaceae bacterium | reverse complement strand
TTAAAGAAACCACAATCAAACCGCCGACGATCAGGCAGCCCAGCTGGAAATAGGGGAAATTGCCTGCGGCACCTGCCGTATACTCGGCAAAGCAGAAAGTTGCGGTTAAAAGGACAACCACCACCGCTACCATCATTGTTCCTAATACCTTTTTCATGATCTGTTACCTCCTGGTAAGGTTATTTGCCTTTATATTAATGGAAGGATCATGCCAAAATATCACCAATTCCCCTCAATAATTGTAAATATCTAATAATAAATACTAATTAACGAAACTGCCCCCTCATATCCAGTAATCGAAACACCATCTTTCCCTTTCCTCTTTCAATGAAATATTAAAAACCGTTGAACGAAATGTGAAAAAGGGGTACTTAAAAATAATCTTGGAGAAATTGGTAAAAAACAAGAGGGATTTCAAAAATTAGGAAAAAAACTATATGAATTGAACCGGTGATGTTGGAAATAAAAAAATGGTGTTATAAACCTTACGGCAATCCTCGAAATACTGCAAGAACAATGAGATGACTGAATTATAAAGCGGTTAATAAAAAAATCAGCCGGCAGTAACAATTTTGGAAAAGTCAGCAATTTTATGAAAAAGTAATGATATTTCCGCCAGAAGTGATAATCGGTTAAACTGTATTTTCCTATTTTCATCCATAACCATAACGCCGTCAAAAAAAGCGTCTACGGGCGGGCGTAAACAGGCAAGTTGCGTGAGGGCGAAATCATAATTGCTTTCTTTAATTGCGGTTTCAACTTGGGTTTTGATTTTTTTGAAGGAAGAGAACAAATTTTTCTCGGCTGCGGAAGAAAAAAGCGCAGTATTGACTTGAGGATTGCGGAAATCTTTTAAAATGTTATCTACACGTTTGAAGGCGATGGATATTGGTTCAAATTCGGGATTGGCGCGGAAGGTCTGTAACGCTATGACTTTTTCTAGTGCCAAAACAACGTCAGTAGAGTCGACAGTCAATACAGCCTCTATTGTATCATAAGCGTATCCCTGCGCGATGAGCTGATTTTGCAGACGTCCCCGGAGGAAATCCAAAACATCTTTTTTGATTTCTGCAGGCGACTTCTTTAGTGTACTCTTGAACAAGGTGATACTTTCGCCGACAAGAAAGTCGAGTGTTATTGGATAGCGCTTTGCCAAAATAATATTGATTATGCCTAAAGCCTGACGGCGAAGCGCGTACGGATCGGCCGTGCCGGTGGGAGGCAAACCGACACCGAAGAAGCCGACAATAGTATCAATCTTATCGGCAATGCCGACAATGGCTCCTTCGTCCGTTTCCGGCAGTTCGCCTCCGGCGACGATTGGCAGATAATGTTCATAAATAGCCTGAGCTACAACTGGTTTTTCTCCTGATAAAAGGGCATATTCGCGGCCCATGATGCCCTGCAGTTCGGAAAATTCACCGACCATCAGCGATTCTAAGTCAGCCTTGGCCAGAAGTGCTGCCCGGTCAACATTCTTTTTGATTGCCGGGTTTATTTTCTGAGCGATCTTTGCCGCCAGTTTACGGAAACGCATAACTTTTTCATAAGAAGTGCCCAGAAGAGTGTGGAAGACAACTTTTTTTAAAGATTCAACACGGCGCTCCAGAGGGATTTTAAGGTCTTCTTCAAAGAAGAATTGAGCATCGGCAAGCCTGGCCCGAAGGACTTTTTCATTGCCGCGCGCCACAATTTCCATGTCACGTGCCTTTGTATTACTTACCGCGATAAAGTAAGGCAACAGTTTTCCCTCATTGTTAATAACGGGGAAGTATTTCTGGTGGGCGATCATTGTGGTGGTAAGAACTTCTTTGGGTATTTTTAAATAATCTTTATCGAAGCTGCCGCGCACGATTACCGGATATTCCACAATAAAAGTCAGAGTATCAAGCAGATCTTCGGTATAAAATATTTTTCCGCCGATCTCGTCCGCCGCTTTTTGCGCCTGGGCTAGAATTGATTTTTTCCTTTCCGCCGGATCGGCAATGACATAGTTTTGCCTGGCTTTGGTCAGATAATCCTCAAAATTAGAAACAGCAAAAGGAGCAGGGCTCATAAACCTGTGACCGCGGGATGAATTGCCGCTTCTTATATCTTCAATTTTAAGCGGTATAACAGAGCCGCCGTATAGAGCCAGCAGCCAGTGAATCGGCCGGGCGAAACGCAAATCATAACTAGACCAGCGCATGGATTTTTTGAAAGGTATAGCCAGAAGGAAATTGGTCAGAATTTCTGGTAACAGGACTTCTGTGGATTGTCCGGTTATGGTTTTACGGGCGCCCAGATATTCACCTTTTTCGGTGATAATTGTACCTAACTCAGATATTTCCATTCCCTGGCCTTTGGCAAAGCCCAACGCTGCTTTTGTCGGATTACCGTTTTCGTCAAAAGCGGCTTTTTTGGCCGGCCCCATTTTTTCTATGGTCTGGTCTTCTTGTTTTTCCCCGACATCGGCAATATAGAGAACCAGACGGCGTGGTGTGGCCATGCATTTTATTCCATCAAAGGCAATCCTCTTTTCCGTGAGTGATTTACGGATAATTTCTTCCATGTCAGACATAGCTTTGGATAAAAATCCGGCGGGAATTTCCTCAGTGCCGATCTCAAAAAGCAGTTCCTTGCTCATTTTTTCTCCAGGTCATTAGTTGTTCTTTAAGAGTGGATACCCCATTTCTTCACGTTGTTTCAAATAAAGTTCGGCGCTGATGCGCGCCAGATTCCTGACCCGGCCGATATAACTTGTTCGTTCGGCAACACTGATTGCGCCACGGGCGTTGAGCAAATTGAATGTATGAGAACATTTTAAACAGTAATCATAGGCCGGCAGTACCAAATTTTTTTCGGCAGTGCGCAGAGCTTCCTGCTCGTATGTGTCAAAAAGTTTTCGCAGCATGGATATATCGGCGGTTTCGAAGTTGTAAGTGGAAAATTCCACTTCGCCCTGATGATGTACAGCACCGTATTTGACTTTATCGTTCCACTGTAAATCATAGACGTTATTGATTCCCTGAATGTACATGGCAATGCGTTCGATTCCGTAAGTCAATTCCGCGCAAACCGGACGAAGATCGAAACCGCCGATTTGCTGAAAATAAGTGAATTGGGTGATTTCCATGCCGTCGAGCCACACTTCCCAGCCCAGTCCCCAAGCGCCCAATGTCGGAGATTCCCAGTCATCCTCGACGAAGCGGATATCATGATCGAGGGGGTCAATGCCGAAGCTTTTGAGTGAATCCAGATAAAGCTCCTGGATGTTAACCGGCGATGGTTTCATGATTACCTGATATTGGTAGTAATGCTGGAGACGGTTGGGATTTTCGCCGTAGCGGCCGTCGGTAGGACGGCGTGATGGCTGGACGTAAGCGACGTTCCAGGGTTCCGGTCCCAGCGCGCGCAGGCAGGTGGCGGGGTGGAATGTGCCGGCGCCGACTTCCATATCGTAGGGCTGCTGAATTATGCAGCCTTGAGAGTGCCAGTATTTTTCGAGGGCAAAAATTAATTCCTGAAAAGTCACAACTTCCTCCTTGCAGATTTAAACCAAGAATAGGCAGGTATTATCAACCTTAATCTTTAATTATTACAGCGGCTAACT
>JBEKMF010000174.1:0-3633 GCA_050008655.1 Smithellaceae bacterium | reverse complement strand
GTCGGAGCAGGCCCGGCCGGACTTACCACCGCGCGTGATCTGGCTTTAAGAGGATACAAGGTAACGGTTTTTGAGGAGCTTCCCCAGCCGGGAGGAATGCTGTACTGGGGTATTCCTTCTTATCGCCTGCCCCGCAAGATATTGGAAAAAGAAATTAACGATATCCGGGCGCTGGGTGTGGAAATCCGTTTGAACACGCGCGTAGGCAGGGAAATAACATTTGCCAAACTGGAAAAAGATTTTCATTATGTTTATCTTGCTTCGGGAGCGCATAAGAGCCAGAAAATGAATGTCCCCGGCGAGGATTTGAAAAATGTTTTTGGCGGCGTGGAGTTTCTGCGCGATTTTAATGCCAACGAAGATAAATGGTTAAAAGGCAAAAGCAAACTCGGCAAAAAGGTTGCCGTTATCGGCGGTGGTAACTCCGCCATCGATGCCGCCCGCATTGCCGTGCGTCTGGGAGCGGATGTAACGATTCTTTACCGTCGGTTAAGGCAGGATATGCCCGCGGCGCAAGAGGAAATCAAAGCCGCTGAAGAAGAAGGAATCAAGATTGAATATCTCATTGCTCCTTTAAAAATTGAAGGCACAAAAGAGAAAGTCAGTTCCATCACCTGCCAACGCATGGTTCTGGGCGATTTTGACTCGAGCGGACGTAAAAAACCGGCTGCAGTTGCCGGCTCCGAATTCACCTTAAAAGTCGATTCCGTTATCGCCGCCATTGGCCAGATTCCCGATATGAGTTTCATTGATAAAAAAACCGGCATAACAATAAACAAATGGGATTGTTTTGATGTGAATAATGACTATAAATCACGCACACCTAACCCCCGCTACTTCGCGGGCGGTGACGCCGTGACCGGCCCGGACACCGTAATTGCCGCCATTGCCGCGGGACATCAAGCGGCGGACGATATAGATACGGCTATCCGCAAGGCCAACAAAGAGCCGGCTTATGAAAAACCGGTGCCGGAAAAAATTGATGTGCCTTTAGTTATCGATGAAGAAACAGTCGAAGCAATCCAAATGGTGATGCCGGAGATATCGGGCTCTAAACGTAAAATGAGTTTTGCGGAAGTGGAACTAGGTTTCAAAAAAGCGGACGCCATTAAAGAAGCCTCGCGTTGTTTACGCTGTGACGCTGAATTATAAATCTTATGTGAGCTTATTAAATATTTTGCAAGGAGCAGGAAATGGAGAAAAAAGTACCTTTAACAATAGATGGAAAAAATGTGGAAGCTTCTGCAGGCCAAACCATTTTAAATTGTGCCAACGAAAATGGCATTTTCATCCCCACACTTTGCAACCATCCTGCGCTCTCTCCTATTGGGGCTTGCCGGATGTGTCTGGTAGAAATAAAAGGGCAACGTAATTTGCAGACCTCGTGTACATTCCCCATAACCGCTGGAATGGAAATACAAACGGATTCCAAAGCGGTAATTGATGCCCGCAAGCTGGTTCTGGATATGATCTTTTCCGAAAGAAATCATTTTTGTCCATATTGTGAGATGAGCGGCAATTGCGAGTTGCAGGATCTCGGTTACCGTTATCGTGTTGATCATTGGGTATTCCCCACTTATACGAAAGCTTTTCCATTGGATGCCACACATAAATACTATCTGATGGAGCACAACCGGTGTGTTCTTTGCGAAAGATGCATTCGTGCCTGCGATGAGCTTGTAGCCAATCACACCCTGGGTTTAAGGCAGCGTGGAAGTGAGAGTATGGTTCACGCCGACGGCAATATTCCGCTTGGTGAATCTACCTGTATTTCCTGCGGCACCTGTACTCAGGTTTGTCCCACAGGCGCTCTATTTTACAAAAGAAGCGCTTTTATGGGCAAAGACAGCGTGACTCAACAAGTAAAGAGCACCTGTAATCAGTGCAGCCTCGGCTGTGGTACGGAAGTTGTAACACGCGGCGGAAATGTACTGTGTATTATGGGTGATTGGGATGCTCCGGTTAATAAAGGGCTGCTTTGCAAAATGGGGCGTTTTGAACCCTTATATGACAGCCGCCAGAGGCTGACCAAGCCCCTTTTACGCACCAAAGAAAAGTTCGAAGAAATAAGCTGGGAAAAAGCAATCCAGACGCTGGCCCAGCAGATCAATACAACCAAAGCTCCGGAGATAGGGGTGCTCGCCGGCAGCTATTCCTCTAATGAAGCGCTTTATTTGATTAAAAAATTATTCCATCAGGAATTGCAAGTCTCCAATATCGGTCTGATCAATACGGTGGCACCCAGGATTTTCAGCAAAGGTCAGAGTAAACTGGAAGATATTGCTAAAAGCGATATTATTCTTGTGATCGGTTCCGATCCGCTAAACGACCAGCCGGTTGGTTCCTTCATTATTAAGCGCGCTGTAGACAAGGGAGCAAGGCTCATTGTGGTTGATGACAAAAAAAATGGTTTGGCTCCGTTTGCCTTCATGAATATTGGTATGGCCGATATAAGCAAGGCAATGGAAGTTGCCAAGAGAGCCGAGAATCCATTTATTCTCTACGGCGCCGGTATTACCAAAGCTGCCATGGCTGAGCTCAAGAAACTGGAAGATAAAGCAAACTACATTATAGTTGAATCAGGCGTCAACACTGTCGCAGCAGCAGCATTAGGATTAAATAACGGTTATGATCCGGCCGCACTCAAATTTGTATATGTCTTACTAGGTGAGCAAAATTATGCGGGCGATGATTTATTCAAGGGAATTCCTCAAAATGCATTTATCGTGGCCCAGGCAAGCTACTTATCGCCGCTTACAGAGAGGGCAGACCTGGTGTTACCTGCGGCAATCTGGTCGGAACAAACGAGCAGCCTGACCAATATTGAAGGAAGGATACAGAATATGAATCGCGCGGTGGAACCTGCTGGGGAGGCTAAATCGGATTGGGAAGCATTGCAATTATTATCAATACAACTGGGCAAGGAGATTGCCGTGTCAATAGACAAAGTTTCAGCTGAAGTGACCAAGTCACTTAAATGAAAGGAGAAGTGTAGATGGCAAAAGTCAAGATAGCGACAGACTGGTTAGCAGGCTGCGCAGGATGTCATATGTCGTTACTGGATATTGATGAGCGTATTGTAGGACTATCGGAATTGGTTGAATTTACATCGAGTCCGATAACAGACCTCAAGCATCCGCCTAAAGAAGGCGTAACTGTGGGTATTCTGGAAGGAGCCATCTGCAACACTCACAATATTGAAGTCGCCAAGCAAATGCGTGAACGCTGCGATATCCTCATCGCCGTTGGCGATTGCGCAACATTTGGCGGTGTTCCGGCCATGCGTAATCTGGTGGGTACTGATGCAGCCTTAAAGCGTGCGTATCTGGAAACGGAAAGCACTGTTGATGGTGTTATTCCAGATTCCCCTGAGCTGGGAAGGCCTCTGGATTTTGTCGTGGGAGTTGACAAAATTGTCAAGGTTGATTTGTTCGTTCCGGGTTGTCCACCGAGGGCGGATGCATTTTATTATGCGTTAACGGAGTTGCTTGCGGGTCGCACACCGGTAATTTTGCCGCCCGAAGTATTTACATATGATTAGAGGAGAACATTTATGGGTCGGAAGATAACTATTGAACCTGTAACACGTATTGAAGGCCATGGACGTGTAACAATACATCTGGATGATCAAGG
>JBEKMF010000173.1:0-3751 GCA_050008655.1 Smithellaceae bacterium | reverse complement strand
AGGTCATGCCTTTTTGGATACATTCTTTTATGTCATAGCGGACATCGCCAATTTTATAGCTGACAAACTCCAAAGAACATTTCCCGCTGAAATCCGAAATGGGGAAAACGCTCTTAAAAGCACCCTGCAGGCCGACATTGTTCCTTTTCGCGGCCGCCAAATCCTTTTGGAGAAACTTCTCGTAAGATACTGTCTGGATTTCAATTAAATTGGGAATATCCAGTATCTTTTTTACCCGGCCGAAATTTTTTCTAAATTTGTCCATAGCATCCTTATAAATAAAATATTTGTTAGAGATTATGTTATTTAATCTCGACGGTACCACCAACCTCTTCAATTTTCTTCTTAATATCGGCGGCTTCATCTTTGGAAATACCTTCCTTGATCGGCTTGGGTATTCCTTCCACCAAGTCTTTTGCTTCCTTGAGTCCTAATCCGGTAATCGCCCTCACGACTTTTATTACCTGAATTTTTTCTGCGCCAAAACCGGAGAGGATGGCATTGAATTCGGTTTTTTCTTCAGCCGCCGCGGCCGCCGGAGCTCCACCCGGAATGGCCATCGCCGCCATCATCGGGGCAGCAGCAGAAACACCAAACTTTTCTTCCAATTCTTTTACCAGAGCAGAAAGCTCCAGCACGGTCATTTCTTCAATAAATTTTACGACGTCATCTTTAGTAATTTTACCTGACATTTTTTCTATCCTCTTTTCTGTATGTTTTATTAGTTTAAAGTTTTTTTCTTATCACAGTAGGCACTGAGCACTTGCACAAAGTTTCTCGGAACACCACTTAAAACTGTCACGAATGATGTCGGCACCGCTGCCATAACCGAAACTAACTTACCCAAAAGGACATCCCTGCCGGGTAATTCCGCCAAGATGTTGAGATCGCCCCGGGTTAAAATCTTGCCGTCCAGCGCACCGATTTTTATTTCCAGTTCCGGATTTTTTTTGGCAAAATCAATCAGAACTTTTGCCGGTTCCACCGGATCTTTATAGCTTAACACAACGGCAATGGGCCATTGGAAATGGTCGGCAAGAATACTGAAGCCGGTTTCTTTTGAGGCAATTCCCAAAAGAGTGTTTTTTACAACCTTCACTTCAGCGTTGGACTTGCGTAACGCATTTCTCAGAGCCTCCATCTTCTCGACGTTCATCCCGCTGAAACTGGTCAAAACGCCTAACTTGGCTTCTTTAAGTTTCTCATGCAGTTCGGATACTATTTGCTCTTTCGTTCTCCGATCCAATTTATCAGCCTCCTTTCTAAGACTAATTTAGTTGCCTGAGGCCGGAGAATATAGCCACATACAGAACAAAACGTCATTTTCTACCTAACTCCGATTCCCGTTTTTAAAAAAATTCTACCACGAGTCTCGGCAGGCCGCTTTGCGTTTAAACTTCTGTACCTGCTGTCTTCGACCTTTTTACTTAAACGATTAACTCCTCTTTTATAAAGCAGTCTTAATATCCAGAGGATCGATCCTCACACCAGCACCCATTGTGCTGGAAAGAGAAATACTCTTAATATAAATTCCCTTACTGGATGCCGGTTTTAATTTGATAATTGTTTCCAATAAGGCGCTGACATTTTCGCTCAATTTTTCGGCACCGAAGGAAACTTTGCCCACGGGAGAGTGGATGATTCCGGCTTTTTCCACGCGAAATTCAACTTTCCCCGTTTTCAGTTCTTTTACCGCATTGGCCACTTCAAAGGTTACCGTTCCTACTTTGGGATTGGGCATCAAACCGCGCGGACCTAAAATCTTGCCGATTTTCCCCACTGCACCCATCATATCCGGCGTGGCAATAACGCGGTCAAACTCCAGCCAGCCACCTTTGATTTTTTCAATAATCTCGTCATTACCGATAAAATCTGCACCGGCTTCGAGGGCTTCTTTTTCCTTTTCGCCCTTGGCGAATACTAAAACGCGCACCGCCTTGCCCAAACCGTTGGGTAAAACCACACTGCCCCGAACCATTTGATCAGCATGAGCGGGATCGACACCCAAACGAACGGCAAGATCTACCGTTTCGTCAAATTTGGGAGCAGGCATCGATACAACCATCTCCGCGGCCTCTTTAAGTGTGTAGCGTTTATTCGTATCCACTTTTGCTTTTGCTGCTAATATGCGTTTGCCTTTTCTTAACATGATAAAACCTCGTCCTTATTAACCCGCAATTTCTATTCCCATTGACCTGGCCGTACCGGCAATTATCTTTATGGCGCCTTGAATATCCACGGCATTTAAATCGTTAAATTTCAACTCGGCAATTTCCTGCACTTGTCTTGCTGTAACCGTACCCACTTTTTCCCTTTTGGGATCATTGGCTCCTTTGGCAATTTTGGCCGCTTGCTTGAGCAGCACGGACGCCGGCGGCGTCTTGGTTATGAA
Organism: Smithellaceae bacterium; assembly: GCA_050008655.1. GTDB lineage: Bacteria > Desulfobacterota > Syntrophia > Syntrophales > Smithellaceae > UBA4810. Next base: position 1,359 of record JBEKMF010000173.1, on the reverse strand, counting down.
TGTAAAAGACCTATCCGCGTAAACGGTAATCACGACCGGAATAATCATCCCCTCCTGATTTTGCGTCATCGCGTTGTAAGCCTTGCAAAATTCCATAATATTGACGCCATGCTGTCCCAAAGCCGGACCTATCGGCGGCGAAGGAGTCGCCTTGCCCGCCTTTATCTGTAATTTTATGTTTGCAATAACTTTTTTTGCCATATTGATCACCCTGATCGATAAATTTTTTAAGTATCGCTTAGCAGCGCTATGAAGTATTAACCTTGCGTTACCTGAATGAAATCCAATTCTACCGGTGTCGGCCGGCCAAAAATGCTCACGATAACCCTCAACTTGCTTTTTTCCGGCTTTACTTCATCAATGACTCCGTCAAAATTAGTAAACGGCCCATCGATAATTTTAACATGATCGCCGACATCGAATTTGAATTTGGGCTTGGGCTTTAAAGTTCCCTCGTCAATCCTGATTTTTAAATTTTCTACATCCTTGTCCGATATGGGCGAAGGTTTATCCTTACTGCCGATAAAACCGGTTACTTTAGGCGTGTTTTTTACAATGTGCCAGGTTTCATCGCTCATTTCCATCCGGACAAGTATATAGCCGGGGAAAAACTTACGCTTGGAAGTTTTCTTTTCTCCCGAAATCAATTCTACAACATCTTCCTCCGGAATAAGGATATCCGAAAAATACTCCTGTGCGCCGGCCGTCTCAATTCTTTCTTGCAGGCTCGTTTTTACTTTGTTTTCATATCCGGAATAGGTGTGAACAACGTACCATTTAAAAGCCATTTTACTAACCTAAAATTAGTTTCACGAGTTTAGCAAGAACGTAATCAACTATGCCCAGATAAATCGCTACAATAAAAACGATAATAATAACAACCGAAGTAGAAGCCAAAGTCTGCTTCGGTGAAGGCCAGGTAACTTTCTTCAACTCCGTCTTAGCTTCGTTGAGAAATTGCATCACTTTTTGAAATATTCTTTTGATCGTTTCCATATTTTAAAATCCTTATGCCAAAAGAAATGGCAGGCCAGGAGGGACTTGAACCCCCAGCATCCGGATTTGGAGTCCGGCGCTCTATCCATTAGAGCTACTGGCCTATGCCCATATCCGCTATTTTGTTTCCCTGTGCAGCTTATGCCCCCGGCAAAACTTGCAGTATTTTGTCATTTCCAGACGGTTCTGGATGGTGCGCTTATTTTTTGTCGTAACGTAATTACGCTGCTTGCATTCCGTACAAGCCAATATGATATTGCTCCTCATAATTCTCCTTAACTGGAGCCCACGACCAGGATTGAACTGGTGACCTCATCCTTACCAAGGATGTGCTCTACCAACTGAGCTACGTGGGCGCAATCT
>JBEKMF010000172.1:0-3906 GCA_050008655.1 Smithellaceae bacterium | reverse complement strand
TATTACCGTTCCGGCATATTTTAACGATTCACAGCGTCAGGCGACAAAAGACGCCGGCAAGATTGCCGGACTGAATGTATTACGTATTATCAATGAACCTACAGCGGCGGCTCTGGCTTATGGTTTGGACAAGAAGAAGGAGGAAAAGATTGCCGTCTTTGACTTGGGCGGCGGCACTTTTGATATATCTATTTTGGAATTGGGCGACGGCGTCTTTGAGGTCAAATCTACCAACGGCGATACGCATTTAGGCGGTGAAGATTTCGATCAGCGCGTAATGGATTTTCTGGTCGCAGAATTTAAAAAAGATCAAGGCATAGATTTGAGAAACGATAAAATGGCGCTGCAACGACTCAAAGAAGCGGCGGAAAAGGCGAAGATGGAACTTTCCACTACGATGGAAACCGATATTAATCTGCCATTCGTTACCGCCGATGCATCCGGCCCCAAGCACATGAATATTAAGCTCTCCAGAGCTAAGCTGGAATCTTTAGTGGGAGAGTTAATTGAAAAGGTAGTTGATCCTTGCCGTACTGCACTGAAAGACGCTAATCTATCAACCAAAGATATCGACGAAGTTATTTTGGTTGGTGGAATGACCAGAATGCCGCGGGTTCAACAGAGGGTAAAAGAAATTTTCGGCAAGGAACCGCACAAAGGCGTGAATCCGGACGAAGTTGTGGCCGTGGGCGCTGCAATTCAGGGCGGAGTTTTAGCGGGCGATGTAAAAGATGTCTTGCTGCTTGATGTTACTCCGCTTTCTCTGGGTATCGAGACTCTAGGCGGGGTTATGACCAGACTTATCGAGAAAAACACTACTATTCCCAGTAAGAAAAGCCAGATTTTTTCGACAGCTGCCGACAATCAACCGGCGGTGAGCATTCATGTGTTACAGGGTGAACGTCAGATGGCGCCTGATAACAGAACTTTGGGGCGTTTTGAATTGGTGGGCATACCGCCGGCGCCGCGCGGCATGCCGCAAATTGAAGTTACTTTTGATATTGATGCCAACGGTATCGTACATGTTAATGCCAAAGATCTGGGTACAGGTAAAGAACAGAGCATCAAAATCACGGCTTCCAGCGGTTTGAGTGAAGCAGAAATTCAAAAATTGGTGCGTGACGCGGAGCAACATGCTGAAGAGGATAAGCGCCGCAAGGAATTAATTGAAGCAAGAAATCAGGCCGATTCCATGATTTACAGCGTGGAAAAAAATATTAAAGAATTTGGCGATAAAGTAGATGCGGCGGAAAAAGTAAAAATCGAAGAGGCAATAAGCAAGGCAAAAAAAGCCTTGGAAGGCGAAGATGTTGATGCCATCAAGAAAGCTCAGGATGAATTGATGACTGTTTCGCACAAGTTGGCGGAAGCCATGTATGCAAAAACCGCCGGTGGTCAAGGTGGTCCTACTGCCGGTGCTGGAGAGCAGCAACAAAGCGGCGGGCAGAAGGCGGCGGGCAAAAAAGATGATGATGTAGTGGATGCCGACTTTGAAGAAGTAAAATAGTGAATAATTGAACTAAAAAGCCCGAAGCTGGAATCCAGTTTCGGGCTTTTTTATGTGTCGACCAACGCAAAGAAATATTATACAATAATAAAAGTTAGAGGAACTATGAGCAGTTTTGATTCCGGCAAGAAAAATATTGTTGTTGCTCTCTGTGGCTTAATTTTTGTAATTGCGTCATTATCATCGGCATTTGCCGGAGAAAAGCTTAGTACAATTTCCTCTGGTCAGTCTGGATGTCAGGCGATTCTTCTGACCAATGAAGCTTACTTTCCGGCATTGTTAAAGGTCATTGACGAAGCGCAAAGTGAAATCTTCATGTCGATATTTTCTTTTAAAGCTGGTGTGCACAAAAACAGTTATCCCGATCGTATCCTGGGGCATTTGGCTAAAGCGGTGAAAAGAGGCGTAAAGGTTATCGTCATTTTAGAAACGACAGGCAACCGTTCGGATGAACTGAATATTCAAAACAGAGAGACCGGTAAACTTCTGGAAGAGAAGGGTGTGCAGGTTTACTTTGATTCACCATACAAAACGACGCATACAAAACTAATCGTGATCGATCAGCGGCTGGTTCTTCTGGGCAGCCATAATCTTACACAAGCGTCTATGAAGTATAATAATGAAGCATCGATTTTGTTAGACAGTTCTGAGTTGGCCCAACGCGCCCGTGATTATCTGCTGACAATTATGAAGGAGGCAAAATGAAGAATTATCGAATTTTAATTAAGATATTTATTTTGCTGCTTATTTTTTTTATTGCCTGCTGCGCCCAGCCAAAAATCGTTATCATGGAACCTGCTCCGAGCCTGCCTGAGGAAGTAAAACCATCGGAAGTAAAGCCGCCGGAAGCCATACCGCCCCCAATTCAACCTCCATTGGTCAAATATAACCGCTATACTTTAGGGTGTATACTGCCCTTATCCGGGCAATATGCTGATTTAGGAAGCAAAGCACTGGATGCAATCTTATTATCTGCGGGTATGTTTGACGGAGAAAACAGAACATTGTGGAAAGTTGTTGCGGAAGATTCCCGCGGTTTACCGGAAGGAGCAAGAGCAGCCGTAGAACACTTGGCCAATGTTGAAAATGTCATGGCGATTGTTGCTGTTACTGGAACGACGGAAGCTATTGAGGCTGCCCGTGAAGCTAATAAGTGGGGAATTCCGTTAATCCTAATAACTTCCAAAGAAGGAATCACTTCCTTGAACGAATATACCTTCCAGCACTTCTTGACGCCTACCCAGCAAATCAGGGCTGTAGTTAAATATGCCCTGGAGGATTTGAATTGCGCAATATTTTCTATTTTATATCCGAAGGATGACTATGGAGAAGAAATGGTTAGAATTTTCCGTGCGGAAGCAGTGCGTGCAGGGGGTAAAGTAGAGAGGGCAATACCTTACAATAAAAGTCAGACGGATTTTACGGAAGAGATTAATAAAGTAACCGGTAATCTTATCAGCACTGCAAAAAAAACGTCTTCCAAAAAACCGGAAATAAAAGCTCAATTAGCCCTTGATTTTGAAGCTTTATTTATTCCCGATTCGTATCGGCGAGTCAGGATGATAGCTTCTCAGCTTGCTTTTTATGATGTTAAAGGCATTAAACTTCTGGGCGCCAGCTTATGGAATTCACCGTATTTGTTAAAGAAGAATTCGGATTATCTGGAAGGGGCTGTATTTGCCGACAGTTTTTTTGTTAATGGCTTTTATCCGGAAACAAACGACTTTGTCGATGCTTATTACACGGCTTATAGCCGTGATCCGGAAAGTATCGAGGCGTTGGCGTATGATACGGCCGGAATAATCTTTCATGTCTTGGAAAATAAAGACGTTCAAACACGCCAAGAATTCATCAATGCTTTAATAAAAGTGGAAAATTACAAGGGCGCAACGGGAAATATATCTTTTGGTCCAGATAGAATTGCTCAAAAGACTCCTTTTATATTAAGAGTTAGAAACGGGAAATTGGAGCAGGTAAAATAGCATCGTAAATAATTATATTTATTGAGATCTATAAGGGCAAGGCATTAAAAATAAATATATGCGTTTTTTACTTACCAATGATGATGGAATATATGCCAAAGGTTTAAGCTCTCTTTATGACGAGCTTTCTCATGAGGCGGATTGCTTAATTGTCGCGCCGGAAATCGAACAAAGCGCTGTGGGGCATGCTATTACTATTTTTCGTCCCTTGATGGTACGTCGCGCCACAAAAAACGGGAAATTTTTAGGTTATGCTGTTTATGGGACACCGGCGGATTGTGTCAAAATAGGCATAAAAGAGTTAGCCCAAAAGCCGGTGGACATGGTTGTGTCGGGCATTAATCGGGGATCTAACGCGGGCATAAATGTACTTTATTCAGGCACGGTATCTGCGGCAACCGAAGCGGCAATCATGGG
>JBEKMF010000171.1:0-3938 GCA_050008655.1 Smithellaceae bacterium | reverse complement strand
TGGAGAGAAGGGCATTGGACAGATCGAAATTATCGTCTCCGGGCTGGCCGCGTTCTATATTCAATTTCAAACCAAGACCTTTCAGAGAATCATAGCGTGCCTGCAGGTCCTTCAAGCTTTCCATAAAAAATCTTCCATAAAGATAATGAATCCAGCTTTGTCTCATAACACAAGTAATTTTTTTCCAAAAGAATTATTGTCAAACTCGAATTATCCCGCGAAGCAGAAGGTAATGAGCCCCGAGTTTCAGAAACGAAGTTCAATGAGCCAGGCAAACTAGATTTTGTTCGCAAGGGGATTAAACAGGCAGCGATAAATATTTAGAATGTTTATGTGTAATTTTGTATCACGGGTATGAACCCTGCTTCTGCGGCACGTTGCAGGGTGTCATACCTGTGCTTATGCGGGATCACTCCCGATAAGCTTCGCTTACGGGATTAATTCCACTTGCGCTTCAAACTTCATTGCATTCATTTTCAGCTTAATTCGACTTGCAAATTCCACTTTAGCTGGTGGCCGCTTCACCAATGAGCAAACTTGCCACGCCGCCGCCGAGGATTTCAAATAAATGAAGACACGTCTTGCTCCAGACATCCAGAGCAGGGATGGTTGCATCCAAAATGGCAGCCCAGATTCCCAGGCCGCCGATTAGAGCCAGTATCACTATCGCAATCACCAGCCGGCCCCATGAAAACTTGGTCTTTGATGTCTGTTTTTCTACCTGCGCGGCCATTGTCAATGCCTGCTGGTCTACATTCTTTACTTTGTTCGGTTGGGTCTTGAGAGCCGTTTTTAGAGCGGACTTAAACACCGGGGTACTGACTGTGGTCTTAAAAAATACTCCCATAACTTACCTCCCTTTTTGCACGAGTTATTTTATATAATTATCACGTTACTGAAAGATAGGTAACGGTTCTATTTTATGTTCGCTGGCTTGATGAGTATTTTCTTTAACGAGAGATTTAATTTCAGCAAAGACAAAATCCGCTGAAATTATAAGGATCAAACAAACAGAATAAGCTAAATATTTTTTCATAATCAGCCTCTGCTTTTTTTGAGAATATAAAAGAAAGTGTACGTGGTGTCAAGGAAATGAAAAAGATAATTTCCACAGTTAAATTAAATGTTTTACAGCTGCATTTTCTGCATATACATCCACTTGACACACAAAAACCTTCTTCATATACTCATTATGTATGGACGCATGAACAACAGGTTCTCCAAAAAGAGTAATGAACTTAGCTGTTTTTATATTATAAGAATCAATAATGAGGATTGCTGATTGATGGAAAAGGCGCTCTTGCTTTTATTTCTGCTTTTGTTTGCCGGCAGGTTTATCTGGCGTTATATTTTACAGCACATCAATATCCGGTATTTGCAAGGTCGGGGTAAAGAGATCCCGCAAGTTTTTCAAGGGATTATCGATCAAGGCACACTTTCCAAAATGGTGGACTATACTGTCGAAAATTCCCGGTTGGCAGTGAAAGAAAATTTGGCTGATGACATTATTGAATTGGCTATTTTATTTCTTCTTTTACCTTCCTTCGTCAGTGCGCTTGTGGAGCTAAAAATTCACTTTATCGGGCAGGCTCTAATATTTTTTGGAGTATTGGCGGCAATCGGCGGTATTGTTGGAATACCTTTTGATCTCTATGACAATTTTGTTCTGGAAAAAAAATACGAATTTTCCACCATCACCTGGCATATCTGGATTACCGATTTAATAAAAACTTTGATTATTTCCACAATTTTAATGACCATTATGATCAGCGCATTTATGTCGTTTATTAATTATCTGCCCACAAGCTGGTGGTTTTGGGCCTGGCTATTTTTTACCTTGTTGGAAATTATTCTGCTCTGGCTTTACCCTGTATTGATTGCGCCGCTTTTTAACAAGTATGAGTCGATAAAAGATGAACAACTAAAAGAAAAGATCAACGCTTTAATGGAAAAAGTGGGGCTAAAAACCAAAGGGATTTTTCAGGTGGATGAAGGTAAACGTTCCAAACATACAAACGCCTATTTTACGGGTATCGGCAAAACAAAACGTATTGTTCTATATGACACACTTTTGGCTTCACATTCCACGGATGAAATATTAGTCATCCTGGCGCATGAAATCGGCCACTGGAAAAAGAAGCATGTTTTAAAACAATTAATATTTATGATCGGAGCTTCTCTTGTATTGCTGTATTTTGTTTATCTGATTCTGGCCTGGAAGCCTTTATATACCGCTTTTGGACTGAAAGTTACTTCTGTATATGCCGGATTATTTTTAGTTTCGCTTTATCTGAGCTCTGCCGGATTTTTTTTAAGCCCCATCGGCGCGGCTATCATGCGTCGTTACGAGCGCGAAGCCGACCGAATAGCCTGCAATTTGACGGGAACTGCTGCTCCCATGATTGCCGCGCTCACGCGTTTGGCTAAAGACAACCTGGCTAACCTGCATCCACATCCCTTATACGTCTGGTTTTATTATTCGCATCCGCCTCTTCTCGAACGCATTGAATATTTGCAGGAGATGTAAACATGCCCATCTATGAGTTTTATTGCACAAATTGCAATACGATTTATAATTTCTTCTCCAGAGCGGTGAATACCGGTAAAATTCCCGTATGTCCGAAATGTAAAAACGTTAAGCTGACCCGCCAGATATCCGTATTCGCAAAAATCTCCGGTGGTGAAAAAGCGGAGGATGACCATTCCTTTGCGGGCAGGGATGAGAAGAAGATGGAAAAGGAACTGGTTAAATTCGCCAACCTTGCCGAAAAAGTCAAAGATGATGATCCTCGCGCGGCAGCGCAATTGATGCGCAAATTTATCGAGATGACGGGCATGAAGCTGGGGGATAATTTTCAGGAAGCTCTGCAAAGAATCGAAAAAGGCGAAGATCCCGAAAAAGTCGAAGACGAGATGGGAGATATACTTACCCAAGAGGGAGCTTTGAACGACAAGCAGGCGACGAAAACAGCCACAAAAAGCAAACCAAAAATAGATGAAACTTTGTATGAGCTTTAGTTTTATCTTTTAAAATGCCTTAGCTGGAACTAATCAACCGCTGGAAATCGGAATATAAAAGAGCGGCAAGCTGTATATCGGATAATCTTTGTTACCGGCCGATTAGAGAAGGCAAGGGTGTTTATTGTTTGACCAAGAAAAGAGAACAAGCGAAAAAATAATACATCAAGAAAACGGATTTTTTATGAAGATCAATGAATAACTGCAGCGTATGCAGCGCTCAGCAATCCAAGATAATTTTTAATATAATATCGATGAATTTTAAATTATTTTGGCATTCTTTCGAGAATATGATATGAATAACGGCATATATTTCAAGGAATTATTATGGCTGATAGGTCAAAGCTGGGGATGGAATTTCCCGCCTACACAATAATGGTGGAAAAACATAAAATTGCTGAGTTTGCCATTGCTGTAGGGCTTAAAGATGGCGAAGCGCAAATCGATCCCATTTACTACGATAAGGAAGCCGCAAAAAAAGCAGGCTATCAGGGGATACCGGTGCCGCCAACTTTTTTGACCAGCTGCTTTTTTTGGTCTGGCGAAGGTTTGATGGGTATAGTTAAAGCCTTAGGCATTGATTTAGGTAAGCTTTTGCACAGCGAAGAAGAGTATGAATATCTCGGTAATATTTACGAGGGTGATGTCATTACCCGCAAAATGAAAGTAGTGGAGATGTTCGAAAGAGGGAAAAGAGACAGGTTGGGCAGGTTTGTTGATGTCACCGTACTGGAAACGGAAATTATAAATCAGCGGGGTGAATTGGTGGCCAAGGTCCGCTCAACGATGATGGAAAGATAAGGAAAGAACCATGGCCATAACATATGACGACGTTAAAGTTGGCGATACTATCCCCATTTATACTACTGCCCCCATTACCAGGACCCATTTGGTGCGTTATGCCGGAGCTTCGGGTGATT
>JBEKMF010000170.1:0-3980 GCA_050008655.1 Smithellaceae bacterium | reverse complement strand
TTAAGCTCGTTTATGAATTCATCGAATCCAAAAATTCTTGATTAGTTTCCGTTTTCTTGATTTTGCCGATAATGAATTCCATCGCGTCAACGGGATTCATTTCTTGCAGCAGTCGGCGTAAAATCCAGATGCGGTTGAGATTATTTTTGGGGATCAACAGCTCTTCTTTCCTGGTTCCCGAACGAATCAAGTCAAAGGCAGGGAAGATTCTGCGGTCGGAAATGCGGCGGTCTAAATGCAATTCCATATTGCCTGTTCCCTTAAATTCCTCAAAAATTACTTCATCCATCCGGCTTCCTGTATCGATCAGCGCCGTGGAGATTATCGTTAAGCTTCCGCCATTTTCGATATTCCTGGCCGCACCGAAGAAGCGCTTTGGTTTATGCAAGGCGTTGGAATCGACACCGCCGGAAAGAACTTTTCCGCTGGGCGGGACGACGGTATTATAAGCGCGCGCCAGACGAGTGATGCTGTCCAGCAAAATGACCACATCTTTTTTATGCTCGACCAGGCGTTTAGCTTTTTCAATGACCATTTCCGCGACTTGCACATGGCGGGAAGCCGGTTCGTCAAATGTGGAAGAAATTACTTCCCCGGCGACGCTACGCTGCATGTCGGTTACTTCTTCCGGCCGTTCATCAATCAAAAGCACCATCAAAACTACTTCTTTATGATTGGCCGCGATGCTATGGGCAATATCCTGCAAAAGGACTGTTTTGCCGGCACGCGGCGGCGAAACTATCAAAGCACGCTGTCCCTTGCCGATCGGTGCAAACAAATCCAATGTTCTGGTGGAAAAATTTTCGGGATTAAATTCCAGATTTAATTTTTCCAGAGGATAAAGAGGAGTCAGGTTATCAAAAAGGATTTTGTCGCGGGCTTGCTCGGGGCTTTCGAAATTCACAGTATCGACTTTCAGCAGGGCAAAATATTTTTCCCCTTCTTTGGGGGGGCGGACTTCGCCGGAAATGGTGTCGCCTGTTCTTAAATTAAACCTTCTGATTTGTGAAGGAGAAATGTAAATATCATCAGGACTGGGCAGGTAGTTGTAATCCACAGCGCGTAAAAAGCCAAATCCGTCCGGCAAAATTTCCAACACACCCGAGCCGGAAATCACGCCGTTTTGTTCCGCTTGTGTCTGCAAAATGGCGAAAATCAAATCCTGACGACGCATACCGCTGGCACCGGGAACGTCTAAATCCTTGGCTAAATTGTTGAGTTCGCTGATAGGTAATCGTTTAATATCTTCAATGTTCATAAATACTTCCTTACTTTAAATTCTAATTAAGCGATGTTATTTGGTACGATATATTTACTTTTACTGCGTTATTTTTCAAGAAATACACAAGGATAATCACGAATTTTTTTAAACTTATGGATTAAATATCGGCTTGTTTATTTGAATACTTGAAACTCTCCAAAGGGCAGGGCTTATAAAAGCCTCTAACGAATTAGGTAAAATATTATATTAATATTGATAGACTGTCAAGATATTTTCTTGTATTAACGCATTTCTTTAGGGATATAATATTTTTGAGCTTGTTGCCGCTTTTTTTCTTGATTCCTGAGCGACACTAAACTAAATGATTTTATGTAATTATTTTGTCCGGCGGAAAGGTTTTGGTTTTTATGAAAGAAATAAAAAATGATGAAAAGAAGGCTACTGAACCGATCGATACTCCTTCTGAGATTTCTGTGGAAGAGCTAATGCCGGAATTACGTGCTGCTTGTGAACGTGCTGGCTGGAAAATTCTTACACCGGTGCAGGCCAAAGCTATTCCCTATCTTTTAGCCGGTCGCGATATGATGGTTCAATCACGGACGGGCAGCGGTAAAACCGGCGCTTATCTTTTGCCGATAATGCAAAAAATTGATTTACGGCAAAATGTCGCCCAGGCTTTGGTGCTCGTTCCCACCCGCGAGCTTGCCTTGCAAGTATCCAAGGAAGCCCAAATGCTTTTGGAAAATACAGGTATGAAAACGGCTGTTGTTTACGGCGGAGTGGGTTATAATGCGCAACTGGAAGCTTTTCGCAACGGTGCTCAGCTTGTCGTCGGCACACCGGGGAGAATCTTGGATCACCTGCTGAAAAACACTCTTTCTCTTGATCATCTTAAAGTATTGATATTCGACGAGGCTGATCGAATGCTATCCATGGGATTTTATCCCGATATGATAAGAATTCGTAAATATATACCTACGCATGAAATAGCCAGCAGTATGTTTTCCGCGACTTTTCCACCGCAGGTGATTCGTTTAGCCGATCAATTTCTGCGACAACCTCAATTGTTGAGCTTAAGCGGCAATCAAGTGCATATTGCCGAAATAGAACATGTTTATTATGTTGTTCCGGGTATGCGCAAAGAAAGATCGCTGGTGCGCATAATTGAAACAGAGAATCCCGCCTCCGCCATCATCTTTTGCAATACAAAAGACACGGTGCATTATCTTTCCGTTGTGCTGAAGCGTTTTGGCTATGATGCCGATGAACTGAGCTCCGATCTGGCTCAAAGCATGAGGGAGAAGGTTATGGCTCGGGTAAAACGCGGCGCCCTGCGCTTTTTGGTAGCGACGGATGTGGCGGCTCGGGGCATTGATATTCCCGACCTTTCTCATGTAATTCAATACGAGCCGCCGGAGGATCCGGAAGCTTACATCCACCGTGCTGGACGCACGGGTCGCATGGGATCAAGCGGTGTCGCTATTTCGCTGGTTGCGGAAATGGAAAAATTCAAGCTGCAAAGCATTGCCCGTTATTACAATATTAACATGGAGGAGCGCCAGCTTCCCGACGACGAGGAGATGGAAAGGATTGTTGCCGAACGGATTACGGCGCTTTTGGAGGCACGTCTCCGTGCCCGCGATAATCTGCAAATTGAGAGAATGCAGCGATTCGCGCCTTTGGCGCGAACTTTATCCCGGGCGGAAGACCAGTTGGCGTTGATTACTATGTTGCTGGATGATTACTATCAGCAATCATTGCACGCGCCGCCGGTTCAACCGGCCGCCGGAATCGATACAGCTTCCAGTCTGCCACAAAATTCCAAAAGAAGAAGACCTCGTTCGGGAAATAAAAAAGAAAGGAAGAAATAAAATTTATGCAATATAAATATTTATGTTCAATAAAGAATATTATTAATTTAATTTGTTATTGTCTTCTACTTATCTTTGCTTGTTTCCTATGCTTTAGTACCACAAGTAATTATGCCGTAAAGAAAAATATACACCAAGCGAAATGATTATGCAGGTGATTGATATATTGATGTAATGTACGGCAAAATAGCAGCCATTCAATTTAAAAACGCCGATGTGATAATTAAGCCGAAAGCAGGGCACATTGGCTCCGGCGATTTTACGAGACGACATGAAGTCATCATGGAAGGCGAAAGAGCAGCAGTGAATGCCATGCCGATAATCAATCAAATCATTGCCAAGCTCCGCCAGGAAGGTCGGCTGCCGCAAGAGAATTGCGGTTATTCGCCAATTTTGCCTTGACAAATAAATGTGTCTGTGATTTACGCATGACCCTATAACTTTAAGGGGTTTTACTTATGAAAAAGACTTTAACCAATAAAACAAATACCAAAAGAAAAAGAACACACGGTTTTCTTGTCCGCATGGCTTCGAAATCCGGCCGGCAGGTTTTGAGCCGCAGAAGAGCCAAAGGAAGAAAACGTTTAGCCGTATAAATTCGTGTTTTTAGCCTCAAGAGATGGTCGGTATGCATGAAAAAACAATCTTACCGGAAATTGGAAAGAATAACCAATAGCAGCAGGTATAGAGCAATTTACCAACAGGGGGTTTGGAGAAGTTCGCAAAATTTTACAACTATAACATGCAATAATGTTCATGGTGTTAAAAGGTTAGGAATAACCGTATCCAGAAAAGTGGGCAATGCCGTAAGAAGAAACAGAATCAAACGCCTAATTCGAGAATTTTTTCGCCTGAACAAGGCCTTGTTTCCGGCCGAGCATGACGTT
>JBEKMF010000017.1:0-24373 GCA_050008655.1 Smithellaceae bacterium | reverse complement strand
TTCCATAACATGCTCCAGTTCCCGCACATTGCCCGGCCAAGGATAATCCATAAAAATACTTAAAACCTCATTGGATATACCTTCGACATTTTTGTTGAATCTTTCATTAAAGGAAATCCGGAAATGATCGATCAAAAGGGGCAAATCTTCAAGACGTTCCCGAAGGGGCGGCAAGGCGACTTCCACGACCTTGAGGCGATAATACAGATCCTGCCGAAATTCGCCTCTTTTTACTTTTTCCTTCAGGTCCTTGTTGGTACAGGCAATGACCCGAACATCAATCTTGTGAGGGGTGGATGATCCAACATGTTCAAACTCTTTTTCCTGCAAGACGCGCAGCAGCTTCAACTGAATCATTGGAGATATGTCTCCGATCTCATCCAGAAGAATTGTCCCGCCGTTCGCGGCCTGAAATCGTCCCTGTTTATCCTTTATTGCTCCGGTAAACGCGCCCCGGACATGGCCAAATAGTTCACTTTCCAGCAGGCTTTCCGCCAGTGCCGAACAATTAACTGTAACAAAAGGTTTGAAAGCGCGGTTCCCGCTGTAATGCAACGCACGGGCTACCAGCTCTTTTCCCGTGCCGCTTTCACCTGTTACCAGAACCGCCGTATCCAGATTGGCCAAATCCTCCAGCAGACTGTAAATATCTTGCATGGTCTTGTTTTTGCCGATCAGGTTTTGAAAATGGCTGCGCTCCCGCAATCCTCTTTCTATATCCCTCAGTATGGTGATGTCACGGATAACCAAAACGGCACCCATAAAGTTATCTTCCGGATCGAGAAGCGGAGAGCTCGATACGCTGACAACCTGTTGAGGACGTTGCTGGTGGCGCTCGCATTCAATCCGGTATTCTTTAATTGCGGCCTTCTTTTCCAGTGTTTGTTTAAGGACTTCTTGGCATGCTTTACTGCAATTTTTCTGACATTGGGGAAATTCCCGGCCGGCGATTTCCCTCACCGTGATTCCGCAGATCCTCTCCAGTGATTTATTGGCTTCTATGACTAGGAGCTTCGGGTCCACGGTAACAATAGCGTCTATGACGCTTCTGAACATAGCCTCCACCCGTGATCGATGTTCGGCCAATTTATGTTCCGCTTCTTTACGGTCGGTGATGTCTCTGCCCTCGCCCAAAATAGACACGGGAATTCCCTTCTCATCGCGGATGAAACTGAAGGTGCTTTCCGACCAGTATGTCGTACCGTCTTTACGGCAGAATTCTAGTTCCAGGGTGCGTATCGGTGAGTAGCTTGGATCTGCCTTCGCTTTAACCACCTCCTCTGAGAATACCGCCATTGCCTTATTGAGCGATTCCGGCGTCAGGAACTTCTCCGGCGTCATCTGCTTAATCTCTTCATCCTTGTATCCTATCAATTTTTCAACTGATGGACTGGTATAAGTGACGTTGAGATTCATATCCATCAGCCATACTGCATCGGTCATGTTATCTGCGAGTAAACGGTAACGTGCCTCGCTCTCCCGCAATCTATCCTCCGCCTCTCTACGGCCGGTAACATCAATTGACACATTACGGAAGCCCGTAATAACACCTTCCGCATTGCGAATCGGAGAAGCGGATTGGTCCACTATCCTTCGTCGGCCATGCTTGTCTATAGCTTCAAAAATCATACTTTTGACGGGAATGCCGGTTCTATATATTTGCTGATAAATACTGAATACCCTCTCTGCCGTCTGAGGATCCATATAAGATTTGTAGTTAAGGCCTAACAACCTTCTCCGCGACAATTCCGCCAGTCTGCATCCGGCGTCATTCACGAAAGTAATGTTTCCCTCGAGATCAGTTTCTCCGATGTAAACATCGAGATCATCGAGGAGCGTCTCATATCTTTGTAGAGATTCCTGCAGGTGAGCTATGAGTTTGCCGGTTTGATCATCCTGCTCCAACTTCGCGGCCTCTTGCTTGGATTTTTTATCATTTTCCATTTTTTTACCGGACCTCCACCGGGATACGCAAACATGGTTCACGAGAAGGAGAATGTTTCCATAATGGCCAGACGCTGGATATCCTTTAAATGGCAGAACCGAAAGCTTAGCTGTTGTAAATTAAGTTAAGTTGATAAGAGCTTTCTCTTTGAAGATAAATATAAGAAATTCAGTTTTGTATGTCAATTAAATTTTAGACACAAAATGATTTCCTTCCTTAGCCAAGGCTGGTTTATCAAAGCCATCGCCTCATTCTAGTTTGTCCTTCCGGCATGCTTTTAGCCGGGATCCAGTTATTTGTAATTAATTTGCCGTTGACCAATGCAAAAAAAGAATTGAAATAAAGAAAATTCCGAGTATATTTTCCATAATATATTTTAAAAAATAGGGCGCTGACCCTATTTACCGAGTGCATAACCTAAAGGTCACACGTCCGTAAAATAAAAAAAGTGAGGTGAACTATGAAGAAAAAAGACAATCTCCGGTTAATATTGATTTTGGCCATCTTTTTTTTAGCTTTGGGTGGCTGGTTGCTTCATCTGCGGATACATCCTTTTGCCAAAGACGCGGGAAATTATATACCCGCCGTGGCCGGGTTTATTAGCGTGATCATCATTCCTGTCCTGTTTATTTTTCGATCAACAACTCCTTTTGCTTATCTTCTCAATGGCATGACGGTAATCATCGGCACAATCGCGATGACGCATTTTTCAATTCAAAATCCTCCGCAGGTTTGGACGCTGCAGACAATCTTATTGGGAACACTTCTGGCTGATATTATACTGCTTTGGGGAAAATTTGCCCTGGGCAAAGCCATCTTTGAGATGGAGGTTACTCTAAACCATCCTGAAGACACTATGCGCAGCGGCAGATTTTTTCGCTTTCCCAACATGGGATTTTGGTTTGCGCATGTTGTCACGTTAACCACCGTTTACATTATCGGCCGTTATTTTTGGAAATAGAAGGAGGGTGTCATGAAATATTTTATATTGTTCCAACCGGGCTGGTGGGTATTACATGTTCTGGCGATTTTACTGTTGCTCTATATCGGTCATCTGTAAGCCGCTAAGTCGCGGGCGATCTTCAGGTTACGGTAAAGCGAAAGATTACAAAACCTGAGCTATCTGATCTTTAGGCTATAAGGATCGGATGGTTTAAAAAAAGAACCTTATTTTCCGATATTTGATTCGCAGATCAAGGCCTATATCTCGGGTCATAATCGGAGACGGTTGTGTTAAGTTATCAATTATCAGATATCAGCAAACCTTATGATCCAGCAGCCACCTGCATATTGGGGCATCTCCCGGTCCGACTTACTTACTCAGCTTAATGCGCAGCAGGAAGGATTAAGCAGTGAGGAAGCCAAACAGCGGCTGATCCAGTATGGCGCAAACCTTCTGAAACCCCCAAAGCGGTCGGGCACGCTGGCATTGCTCATTGCCCAATTCAAAAGTCCTATTATCCTGACCTTGATTTTTGCAGCCGGGCTCTCTGCTTTTCTTCATGACCCAACGGATGCCGCCATTATTATCGTCATCGTTCTAATCAGCGGTCTTCTGGGATTCTGGCAGGAAAGGGGCGCCACTAATGCCCTGGAAAAAATGCTGGCCATAGTCAAGATCAAAACGACTGTCCTGCGAGACGGCAGAGAGCAAGATATTGCGCTGGAAGATGTTGTTCCGGGTGATATCGTTGTATTGAATGCCGGAGATGCGATTCCCGCCGACAGTATGATTCTGGAATCCAGGGATCTCTTTATCGATGAGGCAACTTTGACGGGTGAAACTTATCCGGTGGAAAAGGAAGCTGGAATGCTCCCGGCGGAAACACCGCTGGGCAAACGCACCAACAGCCTTTTTATGGGAACCCATGTTGTCAGCGGTACAGCCAGGGCCGTTGTAATTTTCACGGGAAAGCAAGCGGAATTCGGTAAAATTTCCGAGAGATTGAAATTGAAACCACCGGAAACAGAATTTGAGCATGGCATCCGGCGGTTTGGATATTTACTGCTCGAAGTAACCTTGTTGCTGGTCATTGCTGTTTTTGCCATCAATGTTTTTTTTCATCGCCCTGTTCTCGAATCCTTCCTTTTTTCTCTGGCCCTCGCTGTCGGATTGACACCGCAGTTGCTGCCGGCCATTATCAGCATCAACCTGGCTCACGGCGCCAAAAAAATGGCACAGCAAAAGGTCATTGTAAAGCGGCTTGCCTCCATAGAAAACTTCGGGAGTATGAACGTTCTATGCTCGGACAAGACGGGAACCCTGACTGAAGGGACTGTGCGCCTGCATTCGGCAATTGACATCGACGGCAATCCCGGTGACCGGATTTTCTTGCATGCCTATCTGAACTCTTTCTATGAAAAAGGCTTTGCCAATTCTATCGACGAAGCAATCCGTACTTATAAGCAACCGGATATTTCCGGATATGAAAAAGTGGATGAAGTCCCCTATGATTTCATCCGCAAGCGATTGAGCATCCTGATTAAAAAGGATGGCCGGTATTTGATGGTTATGAAAGGGGCGCTCTCGAATGTTCTCGCTGTTTGTCCTTTTGCGGAAAACAAGGCCGGGGACAAGATAGACACGATCACAGTGGGACAAAAGATCCAACAGAAGTTCGAGGAGCTCAGCAGCCAGGGCTTCCGCGTGCTGGGAGTCGCCCTGCGGGATATGGGAGCGGAGTCCGTCATCAATAAAGATTCCGAGCGGGATATGACCTTCCTCGGGTTCCTGCTTTTCTTCGATCCGCCTAAAAAAGGGGTTTTAGAAACAATAAATCGCCTCAAGCAGCTCGGTGTTTCTCTGAAAATTATTACCGGAGATAATTGCCTCGTCGCTGCCCGCATAAGTCAGGATGTGGGAATGCGTGATGCCAAACTCCTTACCGGCACCGAACTGCGCGAAATAAGTAACGCCGCTCTATTGCAGAAAGTAACCCAAACGGACATTTTCGCCGAAGTGGAGCCCAATCAAAAAGAACGCATTATCATCGCGCTTAGGAAGGCCGGGCATGTTGTAGGCTATATCGGAGATGGCATCAACGATGTTTCCGCCCTCCACGCATCGGATGTGAGTATTTCTGTTGATACTGCAGCGGATGCGGCCAAAGAATCGGCCGATATCGTACTGCTGGAAAAGAATCTGGAGGTGCTCGTACAGGGTGTCCATCAAGGAAGGACTACGCTGGCCAATACCATGAAATACGTCTTTATGGCCACCAGCGCTAATTTCGGCAACATGTTCAGTATGGCCGGTGCTTCTCTGTTCCTGTCCTTTCTTCCTCTGTTGCCCAAACAAATTCTGTTAACGAACCTGATGACTGATTTCCCGGAAATGACTATTGCTATGGATCGGACAGACGAAGAAATGGTAAATCGGCCGAGGCGGTGGAATATATCTTTTATTAAAAAATTCATGGTCACTTTCGGCCTGATCAGCTCGGTTTTCGATTATCTGACTTTTGGCGTTCTGTTGCTAATCCTTCACGCTGCAACGGATCAATTCAGAACAGGATGGTTCATGGAATCCGTTATTTCCGCCGCAATTATTGTGCTGGTCATTCGCAGCAGAAGGCCCTTCTTTAAGAGCCGGCCGGGGAAATATCTACTCGTCACCACAATTTCTATTGTTATTGCTACGCTGATCTTTCCTTTTACGCCTATTGGGAAAATATTTGATTTTGTACCACTGCCCATGTCGTTTCTGATGATACTGGGGATCATTATTGTGCTTTATATTTTAATGGCGGAACTGGCAAAAAATATATTCTATCGAAAGATAGATTCTTAAGAGATTCATTCCGCTTGTGTCCCCGGAATTCCCGGAGATTAAATTTTACCTCTAGTCGGGGAAAATCCTCTTTTGAAATCAGGATCATTCAAAATGGCCCGGGCTATAAGATCTATAAGAGCGTAACCTCTCTTTTCTAATTCTTCGATGTCATTTGTCGGCGGCAATTTTTGAGTGACAGATATGGTCTTCTCCAAAAGCAATTTTTCGTTTCTCGTAAGCGTTATCCGAAATTTTGCTTCCTGATCGTTAAGAAAAGTAAATGTCAGGACGAGCGCCGGCACATTTTCGATAGGTCCATCCGGGGTAACAACCAGTCCCAATGTCCCGAACGTTTTTTCCAGAGCATACCAGAAAAAAGACGAAACCGGCTGCATAGGTTTATTATGAGAATAATATAGCTCATATCCAATTTTATCGTCAGAGCTATAAAAAAAGAAGTTATTAAGATTTCGATCTTCTATTCCGATGGAATAGAAACTAATTGTTTGGTTTTTGAATTCGGGGTATTTCGCCGGGTCGAGACGCGTTTGATAATCTGACCTGAATAATTTCACATAGGGCTCAATTGCGTGACCACTACTGGTAAAAGCAAGTAAAATAAATACAAAGACGAAAAAAACTATTTTTTCTCTTCTCATTTATTTCCTCCTTGATAGTGTTATGTGATTTGGCGCTTTTTATCATAAAGGTTTAGGAAACGAAACTTTTATTTGGTTGCTTAAGAGGAAACTGAAGCGAAATAATCAGTGCAAAAAAAGAATTGAAATAGAGAAAATTGTGAGTATATTTGAGCACATCTTATTTAAAATGATGGGCGAGATGCTGGAGAAGATTAAACAATGAAGATTGTGGACGCTTCTAATTAATGCGGACTAAAATAGAACCATCCCCGTAAAGCATAAAAAGAATTCTGAATGTTCCAGGGGCGGTTAATGCCCCTGGAACAAAAGGATTTATCGATTAGAACAAATAACTGACGCCCAGGGTAATGGCTTGGAATTTAAAAGTTACATCCTGGGTGAGAAGCCCCGGAGGCGAATTGTCAATGACGGTGTCATAGGAAACCTTTTGCGGGGCGATGTATTTATAAGCGACACTGACGATGATGTTTTTAGTCACATCTACATCAAATCCCGCCATCAACTGATAGGCAAATACGCCTTGGCTGCCACCGCCTATTATAAAGAATGGAAGGCCGCCCTCGGTAAGTGCCTGATCGTCAACATCAATCATGGCATATCCGGCGCCGGCGCCTATATAGGGATGAAATATTCCGTTTGGATAGCGCGCCAGAAGATTCAGCATGAACAAATTCATACTGACTTTACCATCAATGTTAAATGAGACAGGTGCGTTCATAAAGCCTTTGGCCTGATCAAAGGTGCTATGTAAGTAATTATATTCCATTTCCACCGCCATAATCCTGTTGGTGAAAGGTGTGAGCCAACCAACTTTAGCGCCGAGCAAGTATCCGTTTTTCATGCTCGCATCATACTGTATTATTGAGGGGGATCCCACTTCGGTTATGTCTGTGGACGCGTCGCTAGGTATAACATACCCGCCCAGAATACCTACATAGATGCCTTTTGTATCCTGAGCCATGACAGTGGAAGAAGAAAAAAGTAAAACTAATAAAATAAAAATAACGCTGGTAAACTTTTTCATATTTAATCTCCTTTCTAGTATTATTTTTCAATGCCAGGATACACCATCGTGACATTGATTTTTGTAAGAACTTTTATTAAAAATTTGACTATACTAAGTGCGTGCCTGTTGTCAAGAGGATAATGAATCCGGCATAAATTCGGCGTGTGCTCCAACATGCGCAGGCCTTACGCCTTCAAGGTATTCGCTGAATTCAGAACCATACTTGTCATGCCGGGAAAGCTGGTGTGTGGTATGTAAGGGAGAATATCCAGCCCGTAGCCCGACAGAGTAAAAATGTCATTTGACGCTGCGGCTTTTTCAGTGTAGGCAGGTAATGATCCGAAAAAACAGGGCTGTTGGGTTTGCGCTTCCCGTAATTTTTCGGGACATAAGAACAGGGAATCCAACAGGTGAAGGAGACAACCCATGAGCGTCACCAATGAATCCAAAGTAACGGAAATCAAAATAAATAAAAATAATCTTTACAAAGAAGAAGCTTTCACCGACCTGACGTATGCCACCATCCGGCGCCTCACGCCAGTCCGGATTGACGGCTCTATTGATGAGGGTAGAGAGCCTGTTTTTACTGGACTGACTCAATTGATGACCGCCAAGGGACCGATTCCAGTTCAGTGTGTCATTGAAGGGGCAAAGACGCTCAGCGAAGCAGTGGATAAGTTACCCGCGGCTATTGAAAAAGCGGTTCAGGCGATGATTGCCGAAGCGAAGGAGATCCAAAGGCAGGAAGCTTCCCGCATCATTGTCCCCGGTCAAGAAGGATAAAAAAGGCGACACCCCTAAAGCGTGAAGCGTAAAAGCAAAATAAAGGCAGATAGAAAATATAACCGCCCCAACAGAACTTTTATGAATATATACATTAAACTATAGATAAAGGATAAAAAATAAAGAGGAGGCAACTATGATTAGTGTCAGGGATATTCTCAAGTCGAAGGATAGTAAGATTCAGTCTATTTCTCCTAAGGCGACGGTGTATGAAGCCTTGCAGAAGATGAGTGAGAAGGAGATTGGCGCTCTGGTGGTCATGGAGAATGATAAAGTCGTGGGCATCATTTCGGAAAGGGATTACGCTAGAAAAATTATTCTCCAGGGGAAAACCTCTAAAGAAACCTTAGTAAAAGAAGTCATGTCTTCTAAATTATTTTCCGTTACCCCGGATGCCAGCGTGGAAGAAGCGATGGTTCTGATGACGGGAAAGCATGTACGGCATCTGCCGGTTTTTGAAAAAAATAATTTTGTCGGTATCATTTCCATCGGCGACGTTGTAAAATTAGTTATTTCCAATAAAGATTTTCTCATCAATCAATTGAGTGATTATATTGCCGGAAAATATTAATTAGAACGGAATAATGGAAATAAGAAATATTGGGGACACTTCTAATAAATGTAAACAGAAAATGTCCCAAATAAGCTGTATAGACCCCGGTCGGTTGTTGACAAAAGGAGATAACGTGATACTATCAGAGCACGACTACCGGAATTGATGAGCGCGCTGGAAGATGCCGCTAAAAGACAATAGGCAAGTGAGGAGGAATATGTTAAAAAAAATTATCATCGCGATTTTGATCGTCATCGTGATAGGAGCAGGGGTATGGTATTATTTCAGCCGGGTTCATCCGACCAGCATTCAAAAGATCGTTAATAATCCGAGTGTCTACACAGGGAAAGAGCTTGCCATTGAAGGAGAGGTTACAGACCGGACATCATTTTTCGGCTCTCTCAAGTTCTACAAGCTCAAGGACGAGTCAGGAGAAATGATAGTGACCACCAGGAAGTCGTTGCCTGAAGTGAAAACCGGCGCGATTGTAAAGGGCAGGATAGACGACGCGTTTGCTTTGGGCGATCAGAGGCTGTTGGTCTTTATAGAAGAGTCTATCGAGAAAAAAGACAATAATAAGTGATCCTATTGCCGTCAAAGGCATATGGGGTCAAATTATTTTTTGACAATTGCAATCGATGAGCCCCGCGAGGCGGCTCGTGCCCGCACGTGCCCTTCAGGGTATCAGGATAAATCCAGTTAATTGTAATCATCCTGCCGTCCTTCTTCCAGCCTTTAGCCTCTTGTGCCCCGCTAGAGGTATCAGTCTCCAGTCTAAAAAAATAATTGAAATAAAGAATATTGCGAGTATATTTGGAGATACTGTTTTCCAACTCCATACTTCGCCCGTTTATCTGCTGGCCTTGTCCACAAACTGATGGGCGAGATGCTCCAAAAAGATTAGATAGAATGCCCGAAGAAAAATAGAAGATACCTTAAGGAACTTATATGAACATGACTGCTGCTACCGAAAAAGATAAAAAAATGGCCGAGCACTGCGTGACATGTCCGGTATGCGCGCACGCGAGGAAGAAACAACGCGGGATCTCTTATTGGTTTGTCCAGAATATCGAGAAAAGCATATGCCCATATTGTATGGCATATGAAAGAGTTTACGGGAAAAAGGCCCATGAGGCTTGATAGGAGATAGTACATCGAAGAATTGATTTCCAAAGCAGCCGAGCTGTTAAGCAAAAGCAAACATGCCGTTGCGTTGACCGGAGCCGGTATGTCCACCGAATCGGGAATCCCTGACTTTCGGGGACCCAACGGGATCTGGACCAAAAATCCCGATGCTGAAAGGCGGGCCTATGAGAGCTATTACAGATTTCAACAAAACCCCAAAGAATTCTGGATAGAGCAAATGACCGGCACATCGTGGCTGGGGGATTTGATTAATGCCCTTCCTAATCCCGGGCATTTTGCCCTGGCCGAATTGGAGAAGATGGCCATCCTGAAATGTTTAGTCACTCAGAATATTGATAACCTGCACCAGAAAGCGGGAAGTCTGAGAGTCCTGGATTATCATGGGAATATTTCGTTGCTGCGATGCTTTGAATGCGATTCCCGGTTTGATCCGGCTGAATACGAGCTGGATCGGTTATTGGCGGAAGATCGGTTGCCACCTTTATGCCGAAAATGCAACGGCGTTTTGAAATCGGATGTAGTCTATTTTAATGAAGCCATTCCCGCGGATGTTGCCCGGGAAAGCCAGGCAGAGGTAGGAAAATGCGATCTGATGCTCATTTGCGGGACGTCGGCGGTAGTTCATCCTTTTGCCATGCTGCCCCGGATGGCCAAACAGTATCAGTCTAAACAAAAAACAATTATCATTGAAATCAATGCCGATCCCACACCCTTGACCCACGAAGGCATATCCGATTATCTAATCCAGGGAAAGACCGGCACAATTTTACCGAAAATCGTGGAAGAGGTTAAGAAGGGAACCTAGAAGGTTCCGGAGCCGAATATCGCTTAATTGGATGTAACGAAAGGATGGAACACATGGCAAAGAAAAAAGTCAGAGCAAAGGCAAAGACGAAAGCAAAAGCAAGACCAAGAAAGAAGCGCATGTCAAAGAAATTGAAGACGATAATTGTAATAGGCGCATGCGCGATAGTGTTTATCGCATTATTGATCTGGGCGTTATGGCCGAAAACCGTTTAAATGGACGAAAAATATCGAAAAAGGAAAGTTGAAAAATGAAGGTGAAATCAATTGATCATATCAGCTACTCGGTAACCGATATCGACAAGACGGTCGAGGCGTGGTCGAAGCTCTATGGCATTGCTCCCTGGACGTACAGAGAAAACGGCGGCACTGATATAAAAGGACGCCCCTGGAAAATCCGCATGGCCTTTGCTTATGTGGGGTCCCTGGAGATCGAGCTAGTGCAGTGTGTCGAGGGAAGAATTTTCCAGTCCAGGTTTTTGGACAAATGGGGAGAAGGCGTTCATCACCTCGGATTCTTTGTTGACGATGTAGAGGCGGAAGTAGCCAGACTGACGAAAGATGGAGCAAGGCTCCTGATTCATGATCCGGGAAAATTTGCCTACCTCGATGCCGGAGGGCCGGGAGGCGCCATTTTTGAGCTGATGAAAAGAAGATAAGCGATGGAGTTCTCGGGACATAATACTTAATTATTTTTCCTGGGGACAATCAGATGAATTAAGTATTTATGTCCCGTAATCCCCAAGGATAATTATATATGCCGATTGATGAAGTAAAAGGACGTATCGCTCTGGTAACCGGCGGAAGTCGCGGTATCGGCAGAGCTATCGCCATAGGACTCGCCAAAGCGGGAACCGATATAGCAATTAATTACGTATCGCGGGAAAAAGAAGCCCGGGAGGTCTGCCGGATAATTGAGGGGCACGGCCGGCGGGCTCTTGCCATGCAAGCCGATGTCAGTAATTCGCAGGCTGTTGCCGCAATGATCAAAACCGTGGCAGATCAACTTGGGGCGATATCCATTCTGGTCAATAACGCGGGGATAGCCCCGATCACCTCTCTGAATGAAATTGACGAGGCGCTCTGGGATAAGACCATTGCCGTGAATCTTAAATCCTGCTTTCTGGTAACGCAGGCGGCGCTCCCGCAGATGCGCGCGCAGAAGTGGGGCAGAATTATCAACATTTCTTCGGTGGCGGCACATACGGGCGGCATTGTTGGACCGCATTATGCCGCTTCCAAAGCGGGAATGCTGGGTTTGACTCATTCGTTCGCCTCGTTGTTGATTAAGGAAGGCATCACCGTGAATGCGATCGCTCCGGCGCTGATCATCACGGATATGATTAACGAGTCTGCACGCTCCCTAGGCAGCTTAATTCCGGTAGGCAGGCTGGGCACGGTGGAGGAAGTGGCCGCTATCGCCGTCATGCTTGTCGGGAACGGTTACATGACCGGTCAGACGATTAATGTCGACGGCGGTGTTTACTTCAGCTGAATCTTCTTCCGCGGGGGGATGCGCTCGCTGCCGAATGCAAGACCTGACCCCAATTATTCTCGGTTTAATTTCAGGCATTGCACTATCGATCATTTAATATGAAGCGGTTTGAAGGCGGTGATGCCCAGGAGCTTCCCACTGTAAAAGTACGAACACTTTAAGCGTTGTGTCTGCGCTGGTTGTTAAGAGAGGAGCAAGAAAAATGGAAGATGTATATGAAAGGCTGCGACAGAAGCTGGATTCGATGACAAAGGGTTATCCCAAAACCGAAAAGGGGTACGAACTGATGTTCCTGAAAAAAGTATTTACAGAGGAAGACGCGGAGGTTTTCATCAAGTTCAGACGTGGTCTGCAAGCACCCGGGCAGGTGGCAAAAGACCTGGGCATGAGCGTTGAGGACACTGTAGAAAAGCTGGAGTCGATGTCGAAGAAAGGTCTTTTGTATTGGGAGCGTGACGGTGCTGAAAAAAAATACCGCATCGTTCCCTTTATTCACGGTATATGGGAATTTAACGTCGACCGGATTGAACGGGAAGACGCCCTTAATATGGGACAGTTTTACGCGGACGGATACGCGAAAGTTCTGATGGACTATCACATCCCTATTGCCAGAGTTGTACCGATCCGCGCCGATGTCGTCAAAGATGGAAAGCTGCTTCCGGATGATGACATTGAAGCCATTATCAAAAAGCAGAAACTGATTGTTGCCTGCGACTGCGCCTGTAGAAAGACGGCCACATTTTCCAAAAAAACCTGCCATTGCGTGGATGATATGAATGTCTGTATTTCTTTCGGTCAGGCCGCCGAATACATGCTGGAGAGCAATATCGGACACCCGCGTATTTTAACGGTTGAACAGACCCTCGACATCCTGCGTCATGACGAAAAAGAAGGCTTATTCTTGCAGGCATCCCATTCCAAAGATGTTTCCGGCCTCTGCAGTTGCGCCAAATGCCACTGCGGTTTTCTGATGGCCGCCAAAATTCATCGCGGCACAGGTTTTGAATCGCTGGGCAATTACAAATGCGTCAAGAATGAGGAAACTTGTATTGATTGCGGAAAATGCGCCGAGCGCTGTCCGGCAAAGGCGATGACGGTCAATGCAGATGACAAGGCTCGTTACAATAGAAGCAACTGTTTCGGCTGCGGCCTGTGCGTTACCACATGTCCTACGGATTCCTTGATCCTGGAGCGAAAACCTGACGACCAACTGACGCTCCCGCAGGATGAAAAGTTTTTCGACAATCAGGACCGGATGGCGCTGGAAAGAGCCCAAATAGAAAAATCCAGACGGGCAGCGGCAAAGGCATAGCAAAAAAGAGCGATTGGTAATGCACGAACTTTCTCTGACAAAAAGCATATTGAATACGGCATTACGATACGCCCAAAAAACCGATTCCCGGAAGATTGTAACCATTGCGCTTAGACTGGGCATCCTTCGCGATATCAAGAAAGAGTGGGTTCAACGCTATTTCGATTATATCAGCAGAGGAACCATAGCCGAGGGAGCCGAGATCATGATCATGCTCAATCCCATCGTATGCAGCTGTCGGGACTGCGGCAAGGAGTTTGAAGTCAACGGGAATTACCTTGAAGGAAAAGAGATTCTCTGCCCAAACTGCTCCACCCAAAATTACACACTCATTTCAGGCGCGGAGTTTCTCATAGAAGGCATCGAAGTAATTTAAGTGAGAAAAAAGGTGAAGAAGAGAACCTCTTAGAACTCTATTACACCTGTCTTTTTCAACTACATGTTAATGATGCTCAAGTTTCAAAAGCAAAGCGCATTGAAATTTGTTAGCAGAATTATCCCCGAAGCGTAGCGGAGTGGGATGTGTGAAACTCCAATTACGAAAGCACAGCGCATCGGAATTGGTTAGTTAAACCATCCCCGTAGAGAAACGAAGGGGGTTAATGACACCTTTTAGGAATATGGTTGGCAAAAGCTTATTTTGTGGTTCATACCCGTGATTTTTATTGCATTCTTTTTAAGAAATAGTATTTTGTTCATCACGCATAATTAGAAAAATCATTAAATGTAACTTGGGGGCTGAAAGCTTATATTTTAAGACCTGACCCCATATTTGCCTCTTTGTGGGGCTAAATGGTTAAGTATGGAAGAAATATATTTCTTTGTTGATGAGTCGGGAGTAGATCAAGCAACAAGTCTTTTGTTAGTAGGATTAGTAATTCTCGACAATCCTCAGCTCATCAGAGATAGAATTGAAGCACTAAAGCAAGATATTCTACATGATCCTTATGTCCGAACTATTCCGAGTGTTATGGAAAGCCTTGATCGTGTTGGTTTTCATTATTCAGCTGATTCTCTTGAGGTAAGAAGATTATTTATTGATTTTATGTCTATGCAAACATTTCAAGCATATATAATTTTTATCGATAAAGATAAACTTGATAATCATCAATGTAATATAAAAAATCTTCATAAAAGATTAATTCAAAAAGTATTATTTGATAGATTAATGGATCATAAGAATAAAATAATACACATATCTATTGAAAAACCATATAAAGACACAATGTCTATAACTGGATTGATTAATGATACGGTTTCGGAAATAAATAAAAAAACTAAAGTGGATATTATATCCCCGGTGATTAAATACCCTGGCAAGGAAGAAAAATGTTGTTCTTTGCCCGATTATGTATGCGGTATATTTAGAGCACATTACTTAAGACTTGAGAATGCTGAAAATTTTGAAAAAAGAGATTTTAGAAGAATTGTAGCTAAAATTAGGGTAATTCACGATTATGTAAATGATATTTTTTATACTCGAAGAAATCCATTTCCTCATTGACGTTTTTGTTATCCATGTGTTACTTTATATAAGGGCTTTGTATTGTAATCGATGGATGCGATTTCGCATTCGCTTGGGAGTAAATCACAATGTTTGCCTTACTAACAAAGCCCTTTTTATAAACAATTAAGAAATGCACGATATAACGTTCCAAAAAATTAGAAATTTATCAGACTTATCAAAAAACCTTTCTATATTAGAAAGTGACCTTGATCAACTATTGAAATGTGATCCTCAAAGTATCCTATATCATAAAATGCTTATCCCCAAAAAAAGTACAAAGTATCAAGGTTTTAGAACGGTTTACAAAGTCATTAACCCAACATTATCTCTTATACAAAAGAATCTTGAAACATCAATTAATAATTCGACCAAATTTCCGCCCTGTGTTCAGGGATTTGTAAGAAAGCGATCGACGGTAACAAATGCAAATAAGCACTTGGGTAAGAAATTTGCACTAAGTTGCGATATAAGAAATTATTTTGAATCAATTAACATAGAAGCTGTTATCAGAGCTTTCCAATACCTCGGGTGTTCACTTGAAATTGCTGAAATGCTGGCAAAGTTGTGCACTCTAGATGGTTTCTTGGTGCAAGGGGTAAGTACAAGCCCTGTGTTGGCTAATATTGTGTCGAGGGATATGGATAAAGAATTGTTATCACTTTCTAAACATTACAATTGCTCGTATACAAGATATGCAGACGATATAACGATCTCAGGAGATGACGTTGTACCTTCAAGGGATGAAATTGACGAAATTCTGAAGAAAAATGGGTTTCATTTAAATCATGATAAATTTAAGATTCAAAAAAGAGGACAAAAGCAATATGTCACAGGCTTAACAGTTTTTGACGAAAAATATCCAAGAGTGCCGAAAAGAATAAAAAAATGGCTGCGACTAAACCTTTTTTACATAAACAAATATGGATTTGAATCTCATGCATGCAAAATATTAAATATTGAAAGACAAGATTTGGAAAGCGACGAAACGAAACGGGAAGAAGTGAATGATTATTGTGATGAATTAAATAGAAAACTAAAAGGTTGGATTGACTATATCAATTCAGTTGAGTCAAAATTGGCAAAAAAATTATATGAACAATATAATTTAATCATAGAAAAAGAAAGAAGTAATAGAAATAGCGAGAGAGTAAATAACAATGGAAGAGTAACGGTGCTCCACCTACCACTAAAATCACGTGACAAAAAAAGGAATGAGATCGAAACGAGGGACAGCGCACTATTTTTGTTGAACAAATTATATACAAGATTTAAATTCTAAAAAAATTATGGGAGAGGAATTAGTCGTCAGGAGAAGCAATGATTGAATCGTTAAGCGGCGCTGAAAGTCATCAGAGAAAGCGTAAAGGTGATAGTTCTGTTAGAGAAACATATAACAGTTAAAACATGTTTTTATCTATACAGTTTGTTGGTTATTACTTACTTCAATATTAATCATTGCATGCTAGGGGCACTAAAATGTCATTAATATTAAAAGCAATCCCTGAATGGGCACAGCTAGCATTATTAATAGCAACCACTATCAGTGCTATGTCTGCGGCGCTAGGTCTGTTTTTAACATTCAATCAGTCACGAAGAACAAACACGCAGGCAAGAGCTACACTTGTCGCCAACTGCCTTAAGGGATTTACAGAGGATGAAGAGATTCAAAGGGCCTTCTATACGCTTGAATACGCTAAGTTTAAATATAACAAAAGATTTCATAATTCTCAGCTAGAACGTAGAATTGATAAATTGCTGAGGCACTTTGCAAACATTGCACTTGCTTGGCAAGCAAACCTCTTGAGCATCAGAGATATACGGCCAATCCAGTATTACGTTTTGCGCATCTTGCGCAACAAGGAATTACAGAAGTACCTGGAGTTTATAGAGTCATGGACAAGACAAGATAATCTTGGCGAACACCCTTATAAAGTACTAATCAAGTTAGCAGCTGCATTAGAGCAAAAAAGAAAATGGAAAATAATTGGGATGGTTCTATTTTATCCACGAAATAAAAGGGGACGGTTCTGTTTTTTGTGCGTCTTTCCGGGGGGAATCGCATTGCATTATCTAACACAAATTACTTTGGGACAATAAAGGGTAGGAACTTATGCCATGAACGAAGCAACTTTTGAGGCAAGACTCAATGCTCGAATACAGAATTTATTTCCCACCATTGATTCCACGAGAATAAGTCATCAGAATATTTTCGATCTTCAATTGGGGCACCACCGTATTACTGTTGATGGCAAACCAAAAGAGAGAGCCGGGGGACGGCTCGATATTCTCATCCTTGTTGATGAGATTCCAGTATTGGTGTTTGAACTGAAAAGTCCCGGCGTACAAATTAATGATGCAGATCGGGACCAGGGTATCTCTTATGCTCGTTTGATGGACAAGATGCCACCTTTAGTTGTTATATCTAACGGGATGGAGACTCGTTTTTATAACACCTACGACAAAGAACTTTGGATTGGATCAACTATCTCTGAAGAAACAATAAGGCAACTTCTACAACACGCACTCACTTGCGCTGCCTCTGATCGAGATGACGCAGTCCGCTTGTTGTTGGGATACCGGCCGGAGATATGGACTACCATTATACAGCAG
Organism: Smithellaceae bacterium; assembly: GCA_050008655.1. GTDB lineage: Bacteria > Desulfobacterota > Syntrophia > Syntrophales > Smithellaceae > UBA4810. The sequence continues at coordinate 6,778 of JBEKMF010000017.1, read as the reverse complement.
GCGACTGAATCTTCCTTGCGAGACCTAACTGGTGAAATCACTGACTGGTCTCGTCCCCTATCCACCGGATTCTCTATTCCTCGTCAAGCAGTAACTGATATTGGAGCTCTTCTTGCCGGAGATGCACGTGTACTCATTTTGGCAGGCCCGCCCCTTTCCGGAAAGACAAATGTGTTACAGCAATTCTGCAATTCAGATGATCACCCTAATATTGTTCCCTTCTATATTGACGGTTCCTTGGTTAATTTCGGCCTTGTCCAGTATATTGCGAATTTGTTTAGCCAAACATTGTTTCGCGCGACGCCACTGGAAGAGATTCGTCAATGGTTAATCGTCTCTCTTAGAGGCACATCTGAAAGAAAGTTTGTATTTGTTATTGATGGGGGGATCAATGCGTCTGCTGATAGACTTGCTACCGACTTAAACGAAATGCTTCTCTTGTTTGAATCATCCAGTGCAAGCATTGTTCTGGCTTTGAATGACTCGCTTCTACCTGCACTGATCAACGAACCTGGAAGAACCACCAAAACACCACTGGGGCGCAAGGCTAAAATATTAAAGCTCTCATCTTTGACAAATGACGAATTCGCGCAAGCCCTCGAATACATGGCTATGCAATACTTGACAACGTATGACCCCAGTATTCACAATGGCCAGGCATTCCGGAATCCCCGTGTTTTGCGTGTATGTGCCGCACAGATTTCATCCAATCGTAAACATTTACCATCGCTGGATAAGGAACAGGAAGTGATGGCGGTGCTCCCCGGAATTCCGTCAATTGGAATCCTAAGAAGCGCTTGGTCCATCTTCGTGCGCACGCCCGAGCTTCGTGATGACTTACGGCGTCTCGCCCGTGCCTTCCTTGCCGATGAACAAAACAGAATAGGAAATAGTTCTTTTGCTCTGTTAGCCTATAGCACAGGAATTATGACGTCCCAGAAGGCGGAGGATATTCTTGGTGCGGATCGCTTGCATCGTTTGAGATCCCAAGGTTATGTCGCTTTGGCAAACGGGCCTTCATGCACGACAATTTGTGTCCCGAAGCTGCCTGAAGCCCTTTCCGCCGCTGCCGCATATGAAGTCAGCGCTGGATTTGACTCTGTAATGGCGGAGAAGTCCATTGAAGCGGCATGTGACTACCTGTTGGAGAAATCGGAATCATTCCCTTATGGTGATATTGTTGGCGCGCTCGCCATTGTTGACATAACGTCACGATCACACGAGCTTGCCTATCCTATTGTCGCTTCACTCATTCAGCGTAGGCCAGTCCGAACACCAATGGGTAAGGAAGCAACCATTGCGCTTCGCTCTGCAGAGCATGGTGAAATTCGTTTACATATGTCAGATGAAGATGTTCAGTCTCTCGGCGATTTGCAATCGAATACACATCCATGGCTTATCCTATCGCACTTGGCGACTTACCCGATAGTCGCCGATGAAAATAATTGGGATCCATATCTCCAACTGCTCCTGAAAATCGGTTCATATGAATATGCTCTGTTACGACCGGACTTCCTCTATATTGAGGATGTCACAGAATTTCATGTGCATGAGATTGGTGAATCCGGCGAAGTTGTTTGCCCGAAAAGTGGGATTGTTGAACCGATCACGCTCGCAATTCAGTGTGGTTTCTGTGACATACCGCAAGAAATGCTAAAATTATGTAATTATGCTACAGAAAAAAATAACATCTACCTAGCCTATCGCTTATTGGCAGCTTCTGCATCATTACTGGATTCAGTTGATAAAGATGTTGCCACAGCGGCAGCAAAAGCGCGGGAGATTCTTAACCCTATTATAAAGCAAGATATCGAAGATAGATGCAAGCCGGTAGTGCATGAGGGACAGGCTTCTGAAGGCATTGCAACAAAGGCGAAAAAAATAGGACGAAATGACCAATGTCCCTGTGGCAGCGGCCTGAAATATAAAAAGTGTCACGGACACTGACCAAGCGACAAACATATAATTGGGACGACTCTATTTTTCTAGACTAGTTACAGAATAATCAAAACCATCTCATTTGTTTCAAAAATACCAAAGCGGCAGTTGTCGAAGATCCCGGAGGAGAAAGAATGCAAAAGGTTGTCTTGAACAATGGCGTCGAAATGCCTCTCTTGGGTTTCGGGGTCTTCCAGATGAGCGATTTGGAAGAGTGCGAAAGATGCGTCGCTGACGCCATCGAAACGGGCTATCGTCTCCTTGACACGGCAGCTTCTTACGGCAACGAAGAGGCCGTTGGCCGTGCCATTCAGAAGAGCGGCGTGGCGCGAAACGAGATTTTTGTCACCACCAAGTTATGGCTTGCGGACGCCGGTTACGAACGCACCAAGGCGGCTTTCCAAAGGTCGTTGGAAAGGCTGCAACTGGATTACCTGGATTTGTATCTGATTCACCAGCCTTACGGCGACGTTTACGGAGCATGGCGCGCGATGCAAGAATTGTATCGGGAAGGCCGCATCAAAGCCATCGGTGTCAGCAACTTTCATCCCGACCGGATCATGGACTTCATCGTGCACAACGAAGTAGTTCCGGCTGTTAACCAGATCGAAACGCATCCCTTCCATCAGCAGATCGAAACCCAGAAGTTCCTGGAGGAAAACAAGGTTCAGATCGAATCGTGGGGGCCATTCGCCGAAGGCAAAAACAACATCTTCCTCAACGACGTTTTGCTGTCCGTCGCCGAAAGACACGGTAAAAGCGTGGCTAAGGTCATCCTGCGCTGGCTGACCCAAAGAGGCATCGTGGCGATTCCTAAGTCGGTTCGTAAGGAACGTATGGCCGAAAACTTCAACGTTTTCGACTTCGAGCTTAGCCCAGACGACATGGAGGCGATAGCGACGCTGGACACGAAGCAAAGCCTCTTCTTCGACCATCGTGATCCAGCAATGGTGAAATGGTTAGGAACCAGGAAACTTGATATATAGTATAGACCTGCTGCACCTTAAAAAAGATGAGCATTTTACAGGAAGGAAAAAGAGTTAGAAGTGTGCAAAAGATAACAAGCATAGCAACAATTATGATGATAAGTATTTGCCTTTTATCATCTTTTTCTTATGGTGTAGATATGCAAAAGTCAGCAACCGTTGAAAAAATATTGATTGTGTATTTATCCCGAACCGGTAATACAAAAGCCATTGCCGAAATTATCCAAAGTAACGTGGGTGGAGATTTGGTGGAAATTGAATTAAAAAAACCGTATCCGGATAATTACAAAGCTACCGTAGCACAAGTAGAACGCGAAAATGAAACAGGCTATTTGTCGCCATTAAAAACAAAAATTGACAGCATCGATAAATATGATGTTGTATTTGTCGGCTTCCCAACGTGGGGAATGCAATTACCACCGCCAATAAAAAGTTTTTTGCATCAATATGATTTGAGTAACAAAACCGTAATTCCGTTTAATACCAATGCAGGTTATGGAATTGGAAGCAGCTTCCAAACAGTAAAGGAGCTTTGTAAGAATAGTAAAATACTGGAAGGCTTTGAAATAAAAGGTGGTGTGGAGAGAGATGGAATTTTGTTTGTTATGAAAGGTAAAAAAGAAGAAGTGGCTACTGCGGAAATAAAGAATTGGCTAAAAAGAATAGGTTTCTCAATTTCTGGAAGCAAAGGAAATTAAAGGGGACGATTACATTTTTTCTAGACTTGCTACAGAATAATCAAAACCATCTCGTTTGTTACAAAAATACCAAGGCGGCAATGGTAAAATATAGAATAGATTGTGAGGAGGGATAATGAAAAACATACTACTAGGAATGTTTTGTTGCATGTTGATTGGCTGTTCTGTGGCACCGCTGAATAAAAGTGTTGTTAGGCAGGAGCCATACAAGAATGCAGCCGGAAAATCTTTGTCAATATCTGTAAATAAAGTTGTGAATGCAATCGATTCTAAGAAAGTTGTCGGTAAGTTTTACGCGGGCACGGCATGCGTTGATCATGGAGACTTGAGATACAGAGGCAGTGACAGATTCATTAATGAGATGACCAATTATGTTAGAAGTAAGCTGGAAGAGTATGGATATTCAGTTATTGGTAAGGCGCATTCTCCTTTCAATGAAGAATTTAGCGGACAATCAAACTTTATTCTAGGCGGTAAAGTTATAGATGTTCAGGCAAATATCTGCTATTCCGTTAACGGAGCTAAAGGTGAGGCTTATACAAAGGTGGAATGGCAGATATACGACAATAAGAAAAAGAGTATTATTTTGACTTTGACTACAGAGGGGTATGCTGCTCTAAAAGATTTTGATTCGACAGGAGATGCAATGTTGTTTGATCCGGCTTTTCAAATGGCAGTTGATAATCTACTTGCGTCAAAGGCATTTTACGGTTTGCTGATTAAATAAAATGCCTAACAAAATCATTCCAGCCGACTGCTACGTCCGACTGGTTTTTTCGTTGCATTTTTCAAATTGTAATTAATAGCAGAGATAAATGGGGATGGTTCTATTTTTTCTAGACTAGTTACAGAATAATCAAAACCATCTCATTGGGCAGAGGAACTTATGGACCGGGAAGCAGGGTTCTCATTGTGTTTAACAATTAAGAAAGGAGATACACATGGCAAATAGTAACGAACAAAAAGCGATAGATGACTTAAAGGCCGTAGCACCGGAATTTGCAAAGCTCACACAAGACTTTCTTTTCGGTGATATTTGGAAACGTCCCGGACTCTCGCAGCGCGATAAAAGCTTGATTACTGTTACATGCCTGGTTGCGCTGAATCGTATCGAACAGGTCGAGTTTCATCTCAAAAAGGCTTTGGAAAACGGCCTCACCAAAGAAGAACTTGTGGCGGCGATCACGCATATTGCATTTTATGCCGGGTGGCCCACTGCAGCCTCGGCCTTTAACCACTTGAAAAAAGTTATTGATCAGCAATAAATTGATGGAGGAAAAATGATTCTGGTGGCTTATTTTTCCCACAGCGGCAACACTCGTGAAATTGCCAATCAAATTCACAAAAGCGTGGGCGGCGATATTTTTGAAATTCAGTCTGTAAAGAAGTATCCTGATGATTACGATGCGGTTGTAGAACAAGCAAGGCAGGAACTGGATTCCGGCTACAAACCGGCATTGAAAACAAAAATGGAGAATATCAAATCGTATGATTTGGTTTTCATAGGCTACCCTGTTTGGTGGGGCACGTTTCCCGCTCCGGTCAAAACCTTTTTGTCGGAATACGATTTCTCGGGAAAGACCATTGCACCGTTTTGCACGCACGAAGGAAGCTCTCTGGGACGAAGCGCTGCGGATATCTCGAAACTTTGCCCAAAATCAACCTTGCTAAATGGTGCTGCCATTCGAGGCAGCGTTGTGAAAACCGCGCAAAACAAAGTTGCTGAGTGGTTGAAAGAAATTAAAATCACGAAATAATCAAAACCGTCTCATTTATTACAAAAATAACAATGCGGCAGTGGTCGTCAGGCAGAGGAGAAAAGCTGTCTTCGGCCATCAAGCCTTCAATCCCCGGTGCGTCTTCCAGTATTCGTATTCGTATGGCCATTCCTCTTTGCGCCAGAGCATCAGAGAACTCATGCGCTCATTGAACGCCCGTGTAACCTCCGCGTACCTGGAATTCTTTTCTTTGGCCTTCCATGCATGAACAAGCCTCTCGCCCAGGGCAAAAGCCTTTTCTCTTACATCCTGCGGGAAATTATAATTCTGTATCTGCCCCATAGTCGCCCAGACGGCGCCAACAGGCACGGCTCCTGCAGTGGCGAGAAAATGCTGCATGTAGTCCGCTACAGGCGCTTCATCGCCACCGCCGGACGTGACCACTGCCGCGCCATACTTTCCCTCAAACTCCTGCAAATGAAGCGCACTGGCGCAGCGGTCAAGGAAGGCTTTCAATTGAGCGCTGACATGAAATATATAGTTGGGACTCGCCAGAATAAGCCCGTCGGCCTTATTGATACTTTCCTTTATCTCTGTAAAAGAATCCTTCTGCGGGCATAAGCCATCCCTGTGACAGATATCGCAGGCCCTGCACGGCTTTACTTCCCCTCCTTTGATGACAAAAATTTCCGTCGAGGCTCCCTGTTTTTTGGCCCCCTCGATCACGATTTCCATGAGCCTGCCAGTAGCACCTTTTGTTCCTCTCGGGCTGCCGATAATGGCGGTGATCTTCATACGCATTTTCCTCCATGACCTTTCCATATATATTAGAGTCAGAGTTCCGCAATTTTCTTTCTCAAGGCATGAAAGCCTCCGGCCAGGGAGTACCACACCCTGCTCACGCAGGATAATTCGACCAGCAAACTTCAGTCGTAGATGACCTTTAGATTACGCACTTTGTTTCTGAAGTTTGGGTCTCATTAAATAATACTTGACTGCAAAGAGCGGACAAACAATAATCACACGAAAGCAAATTGAATTACAGGAGTGCTTATGAACGACAGTCTCATTCTTCAGGATACACCCGACCTTGTCAGCCCATACATTCTGATCGGCTTGGGCGGCTGGTTGAACGCGGGCGAGGTTGCGACCGGATGCATCGACTTCCTGCGCCGCAAGCTCAATGCCCGGAAGTTCGCCCACATCGATTCCCGGCCTTTCCATATCTGGCAGGTCCCGGGCTTTGATCCGGCGCAAACCATGAGACCCCATGCGGTTATTGAAGAAGGCGTGATCAAGTCGCTTGCCGAGCCCGCCAGTGAATTCTTTTTCTGGCAGAGCGGCGATGAACATGACCTGATTCTTTTTACGGGCTTTGAACCGAATTTGAGGTGGCCGGAATACGCGTCAGCCATTCTGAGCATTGCTAAACGTTATC
>JBEKMF010000169.1:0-4001 GCA_050008655.1 Smithellaceae bacterium | reverse complement strand
CCCCAAAATGACCGTTCGGCAAAGCTAATTGATAACATCAAAAAGTTAGGAATTGATGCGCTTGTTGTCATCGGCGGCGAAGATACCCTAGGTGTCGCCTATAAATTACATAAGCTGGGTATAAAAACAGTAGGTATCCCCAAGACAATCGACAACGATCTCGCGGGAACCGAATATTCGCTCGGTTTTGACACCGCGGTTAACGTCATCATGGAAGAAATCGACCGGCTGAGAACAACCGCCGGTTCCCATGACCGTATTTTTGTTGTGGAAACAATGGGACGCTATGCCGGTTGGCTTGCTCTCCATGGTGGCGAATGCAGCGGGGCGTATATTATTCTGATACCGGAATATCCTTTCGAGATGGAACGTGTATGTGAACTTTTACGGCAACGGCATGGCCGTGAAATCAACTATTCCATCATTGTGGTTGCCGAAGCGGCCAAGCCCGCGGGAGGTCAGGAATTCATCAAAGATAGTCACGTTGACGATTTCGGGCATGAGTCGATAGGCGGAATTGCCAGTTACGTCGCCACTGAAATTGAAAAGAAAACGGGGTTTGAATCACGCCACATAATTTTGAGCTATCTCCAGCGCGGCGGATCACCTTCCGCCCGCGATCGCTTGATGGCAAGATGGTTTGGTATTGCCGCTGTCGACATGATTATAAATGAGGATTTCGGACACATGGTCAGTCTGGTGCGTGGAAAAATTACCGGTGTTCCCCTGAAAGAAATTATCAACAAATTAAACTTGGTAGACGTAGAAAAGTATTACGATACGGAAAGGTACAACGGACGAAGAACCATACTGTAAAACTGCTACAGATTATAAATATTTGATCAATCCCCGAAAGCGGAGAAAACAATTGTCCACCTGATAGACCTAGGCCAAAAGTTTATGACTATTATGGAAAGGTTGTTGCCTGCAGGTTGTTTTTTGAGCGATTTGAAGAAGCTTTCGCGTTGAAAATGAAGAACAGAATAAAAGTTGTGTTGACTTGGTGATATGCGGATGATCGGCGACAAAAGGAAATACTTGCTTGGTATCGATCTTGGAGCCAGTTTTCTTAGATTTGTTTTAGGTGAACAAAGCGCAGGCAATATAAAATTACTCAAACAATCAAAGAAAGTTTTTGAAAGTCCGCTGTACAAGAAAGACGGAATTTTTCACGAATCTTCCTGTGCAAATATTCCTAATAATAAAATAGTTGCAGCCTTTGTAGAACAAAAACTATTTGAATATCTCAAGATAGTCTGTGTTGATAAAACAAATATAACCGGCGTAGGGATATCCGTTGCGGGCAAAATACAAAAAGATAGAAGGTTCATTGGCTCGAATGTGCCATTGGAATACGCAGAAAACTTGTGTGGTGAATATGGTATTAATTTAATTTCGCCATTAAAAGAAATATTCCGCGACGATGAAGTAAACATCAATATAGAAAATGATGCCAAAAGCGCAGCCTTAGCTCAAGGCGTTTATTACAAGAGTAAGGGTTTAGAACCAAACAAAACATTTTTTATTACTGTAAGCACTGGCATTGGTGGAGGAGGATTAAAAAAAGATTTGGATGAAGTAGGTCATATTATCGTTAATGGATATTTCCCTGGTCTTATTCCTATATGTGGTTGTGGTGCTGCTGGATGCATCGAAGCTTATGCTTCAGGTGAAGGCATAAAAAATCAGGCTATGAAAATTTTGCAGATGTTTTTTTTGGATAAAAATAATTTTGAGAAATTTCATTGTTTTGAAAATATCAGAGCTAATGAGCAATACGATTTGAAGCAAATAGTAAAGCGCTCAAAGCTTGCCCAGGATTATAAAAGAAACGTCTCCATCGATGCTGAAGGTATATTTGAATTATCAGGTATATCCGGCACGAAAAAAGGAATAGATGAGTTTGCATATTATCTTATTGATATGGCAGCGGAGAGATTGGCAAAAACTCTTGTCAGCATATCAAATATACATGGCATTGAACGGTTTGGATTAGGCGGGAGTGTAGTAATAAACAATCCTGAATACGCAAATGTTATACAAAATAAGATATCTCTTATATATGAAGATAGGAAAGATATTTATAAAAAGGCTCTTGTTGTTGAGGTTACACCTTTACGTGAACACATAACAGATTTTGGCGCTTTATGTCTTGCATTAAGTTCATATGTTGATAAGCATTCAGATTCTTACCGCAATATTTTTCAGAGCGAACTTAACTTGACGGTTGAATAAAACAGACTTCCTAATAAAGCGATGATGCTGACCGTTAGATCAAACATTTCAAACGCAAATCATCAAAATATTTTAGTCACCATGCTTGTTGACTTGTAGGTATTTTCAGCAAGCAGTTCTTCCTGTAATGTTGTTTTTACATTTTTGTTCCGTGATACAACCTTTCGAACGGAAATCATTAAAAATGACAATTTTCACAAGACTTTTCTTCGATTGACATTTGCAATATGTTTTTGATAGGAAGAAACACGACTGCACGGTCTCCTCTAGTACGTATCTGGAATGATAATCTAACAAACTAACCATCAGCCTTTTAGAGTGTGTTATGAAATGGAATTTTCAGAAGTTGCCGATACGTTCGGCTCCATGGATTATTGATTCCCATGGAGCCTTCTTGAATTATCTTAAACGATAACAATTGTTCCCTTTTCCCATTATCAAGAATCAAAAAGGAGGCGTATTATGAAGATAAGATTAATTGTGGTATTAAGTTTGATCGTGTTGGCTGTTTTTAGTGTGGGCAATATAGCCCTTGGTCAAGATGAAGCGACTGAATCAGTAACAACGAGCTATTACGGGACATACAAGGGCCTTCCTTTGGGACCAGACAGTAGGTATGTGACTTGGGAAAGTTTTGGGGTTCTTATTTCCGATACTAGTAAAGGCCTGTTTCACGGCACAACAATCCACTGTATGGGGACATCTCTCTATGGAAAAGAAAGTTGGGATAGTGAATCTTATTGTGCTTATACCATGAAGGATGGAGAAAAGGTGTTTTCAACTGGAAAGATGGGTGGCAAAGTAGCCAAGCCTCCAGTCCCTGGAAAGGGAACAGCTAAATTCATCGGAGGGACTGGGAAATATTCTGGAATACAGGGTGGAACTGAATTTGTGACATATTCACTTCGTCCCCCCTCTGACGGAACTATGCACGTCTATAATAAGGTAAAAATGACTTATAAGCTGCCTACTAACTAAATTCAAGAAGGCCTTGGGCAGGATATATAATGATGATGTAGACCACTGTAAATGAATTTCGATCACTGTTCAGTAAAGGCAGGATTTAAATTGATCCTGCCTTTTTTATTTTATTCCGTTACGGAGTGTGAATGCAACATTCCAACCAGTAATCTTCACTTCCTAATGCAGTTTTAGATTCAAGCTTTGTAGGTGAGATCGTTTATCAACTCGGTCCAGGTTTATTAAGAAAGGAGAAAATCATGATATTGCCGGAGTATGTAACAGCCAAAGAGGTAGATAAGGGTGTGTACCGAGATTGGGTTTGTCAATTCTCCGATGGTTTCTTGGAAAGGCGGTGATAAAGGCTTTTCAATAATGTTATTCTCTGCTTTATTATCTCTTCAGCCTTTTTATAATCGAGGGGATTTTTAAAAGCCAACATAAAATTCAGCCGGGCATTATCCAGCATGGCATCGCCGCCGGTATAAGATAGGCCGCCAAACTCGCTGAGTTCCTCATTGATGTATGGGTCGGAGGTCAGATGCGGATAGGAAGGCAGGCCGATGAGATTAATTATACCGTCAAAGGCATAGTAGATACCAGCGCCGGTCAAGGCCATCAGGCCGGTTTGGATATGTTCAAATTTACCTTTCAGATTTAACATTCTCATTTCCCATAAAACATTGCTGTTTTGCTTCAAAAGCTTCTCAATTTCAGGAATGTCCTTTTTTGTCATTGCTTGCCAATCCTTCGGAACTTCCAGCTTGGAGCACTTGGCCATAGCGGTAAAATCCAGATCGGGGATA
>JBEKMF010000168.1:0-4018 GCA_050008655.1 Smithellaceae bacterium | reverse complement strand
AGAGCGCGGCATTCCCATTACAGGCCACATTAGACCAGGTTGTCCACCCCGAATTCGACTCTGTTTCAATTCCGCTGGTGCCATGGTCACCACCGGAACTACTTGTCCAATTAACACAATGGTCAGCAGTTTTACTGCCTGTAGGGTCTGTTCCGGTCCAAACGGAATTGCTGTTATAGGCGCCTGTTTCATCTCTGGTAATCGCAGTAAAAAGAGGCACGATAGCAAGCGCTGTTTTATCATGCGCTATTTTTACGCCGTCTAGCCTGTACCAAGGACCACCGGGCGAGGTTGTGAGTCGATCTTTAGCATTATTAAAGCCATCAGAGAGCCACGCTCTGAAGTTTGCAGCATTGGGAATACTTGCCGCAGCTGCAAGGGTCTGACAGATGAGATCGCCACCTCCTACGCTGCCTAAGTCTCCGCCTTTATAGGTCAGCGAGGTCACAAACACCCTTTTAGCTGAGGCCGGACGAGTCGGACCGGAAAGTGCCCCTCCGGTGCCGGTCTGAAAACAAAGTAAGTGATCCGTAACGCTACAACCGGTATCGCCATAGCTGGTCCAAAAATCTGTTGTTCCATCCGAGGCACCAAAGGTAGTATTGCTGGAATTAGTACTGTCGGTCCAATCGGAGCAAGTATTCGCAGTTGTTGCGCCACTGGAAGCAGTGCCGGTAAAATAAAAGAAGTTGGCCACAAGTGTTCCAGTTTCGTCGTACCTGACAGGGGCATAAACTTGACCGTTATTTATTAGTTTATCTATAGTATTTGCAAAAGGATAGCCATCGGTGCGTACCCAGGGGCCGGCAGCCACCGGAAGCGCAGCCTGTCCGCAGTTGGGATTGGTCCCGGAAATAGTACCGGTAAATCCTTGTACATGGCAATAAGCATCCGTGGTACTGTCCGAAAGCCAGGCCACAAATTTGCCCGAAAGGCCGGCGGCAGTTGCCCGCGCCTGACAAACCGCATCGCCCGCCGTAACCCCGGTTGCGCTGACGGCAAGTGCGTCTGGCCATTGACTCAGATTGCCATGTCCCGATACCGAGGTCACGAATACTGTTAAAGGTTCTGAATTGTTCGAACTACTGCTGCGGCACGATGAAAAGATAAAACTCATGAGCACAAGAAATATTATCAAACTGTATGTTTTTTTCATTGCTACCATCCCTCTTTTTCTTAACTGAGCGGCTTTTAAGAATATTTTAAGTAAAGCCCTTGGAACCTTGTAATGAGTGTAATGCGTTAACTAACTAAATTGCTCACTACGTGTCAATAATTTTTATGCTATTTTAGGTAACAAACCTACCTATCATTTCTCTTCCTTTCTATCGCGGGGAATGATTGGCTCAATTATTTTTACCGGCAGAGACAGAGTTCTTTTCATCATCCCCAGCAATCCTTCACCAACGGCGGAAGGCGAAAGAACAAAAATGGAAGGATCAGAGATGTCTCCGGTAACTTTTAGCGGTATGGAAATGAGCGTTCCTTTAAGAATATATCCCACCACGGGGATATTCTTGATTAGATAATCAACTGTTTTAAAAGGCGCAACCAGGATAGTGAGATTAATTTTATTGTCGGTAAGATTGATTTCGCCCTGTCCGGCCAGTTGCATGGTTGTTCCATCAAGGAGAGCTTCCTTAATTACAAATACGCCCTGACGAATATCGCCTTTGATGGTCATTGAATTATATTTGAATCCGTCCTTTGTGAAGTCGGGAAGTTTTCCCCGTAAAAGTTCCGTCACATTCAAAAATGAGAAAATTTTTGCGAGCAATGGAAAACGGTAAATGATTCCATCTTCGGATGAAAAATCCACCCTTCCCTGCAATGAGGAAACCAGCGCCGCGGATTTCCCCCGAGAATTAACCGCTGCTTGCAAATTTAAAATCCCGGTAATGTGTGAATCTTCATAAAAAAGACAATCAAGTGTGGATTCGAGCTGTTTTCCCGCGGCAGCCGGTTTAAAATCAAACTGGATATCATTTTCACCAAAGGTCAAATTTCCCGGAATGGAAATGCCGCAGAGAAAGGCTTTTGTAATGTTAATATTGACACCTTTATAATCCAGCAGGATGTTGGCGCGCAGAGGGCTTGCAGTATAGCGCCCCCAGATTATAGATGGCGCCGTAAGTCGGATAATCCCCCGAAGCGCCGGTTTTTTAGAATGTTTCTCTGAGGGATTAGTTTCCGACGGCTTCTCCGGCTTGGCCAGATTTTTTTTTATAGTTTCCACTTTTATCGCGTCCGCATAGAGATCCATATCGAGATGGAATCCATCCGGTGCGGCCTTTACATTGCCCTTAATGTCAAAATTGTTTTCTCCCCAATTTAAAGCGGCAGATTCCACTTTCAGAGTCTTGCCTTCCGCACTAAGAATGACGCGGCGCACTTTTATCGGTACATTCATGGGTACGGGGATAATAAAATTAGCGCCTTCCAGATGTCCCTGCGCCGTGGATTTCCAATATTGATCCAACTGTACATGAGTACGGAAATCTCCTTTTATCCATCCGCGATGAAAGGAATTATGCTCAAATATACCGTTGAGAGTTTTTTCCGTCAAACTTCCCTGAAAAGAGACGTCGATGAGATTTTTTGTATACTGCAAAGCAATATTAGCCCGGGATTCTTTATCATAAATCATTAATTCACTTACTGCAAAATCCGCAACGTTTTTACTTAGAGTTAGTGAAATCGTTGGGCCATCCTCAATAGCCGCTGTTGCCGTAACAGCTAATTTTGCTCCGGCCTGCCACATAATATGACTGTTGGAGATAGATACAGGGGCATGTAAGGTTTGCTCAGGCGGCAAATTAAACGTCTGGGAAACCCACCGAATGGTTTTAGGCCCAATCTTGCCGCTCATAGTTACATCAGCAGAATTAATAGCTTGCGCGGTTTGGGAGATTACAACAGCGGCCGTAAACGAGGAATCAAAAGTGGAAGCCTGAACATTGTTCATCGTTATTGTATTTCCGGACAGACCATTTATCAATATGCTGTTTTTCTCCACGTGAACATTTCCACGCACAGAAAATTCCCCCCATTTATCAACATCGCCTTGTAACTTAATTTCTGCTTCCTGTGGCTCCAGAGCAATACGAGCATAAATTTTGCGCACATATGCCACATTGCGATTATTTTCACGCACAAATAATTTTCCCCGGCGCACTACTGCGACCAGACCGGGCGTAACCGTCTGTACCGACGAAATAACCGAGATAACATTTCCCAGAATTTCTGCAGGATTTGAAGGCTTATCTTTTGCCGCCCTTTGTTGGGGCTTTTCCGCAATATCCACGATAATGTCAGGCTCTTCAAACTTTACTTTTGCGATTCTTACTTTTCCGATGAGCAGCGGCAATATTTGAGGATAAATGTTTACGGATTCCGCCCGGATAAATGTCCCTTCGCCAATATTTATGTTCACTTGATTCAGAGCCAGGCCGGGACGGGGAAAAATCGAAAGACCGGCACGCTCAAATTTAACAACATCGCCTATCTGCTGTCTAATTATGGCTCCGATCCTTTTTTGCATGGGCTCGGAATTGATGTAAAGGGAGGCAAGCAAAAGCCCGATAGCAATAAAGGCAAGAACGATTCCAAGCGGCCATACAATCCATAGTTGTAATTTTTTGTTTTTCTTCTTCATCGATATTAAGTATTATTTAAAGTTTATCTGTGTTCCTGGCAAATTCGGTCACAGCGACCAGCGTGAGATATCTTTAAAGTAAATCCAATTGGAGAGTTGCAACTAACAAAACGCATAAATCTAATTAAGACAAATAGATATTTGTCAATAATTTTATTCAAAAACAAAGGATTCAGCCTTACCTTGACTGTTGGGAAACGATGATTAATAAACCGAGAATGGTGATTTCCGGAATTCTCAATCCCGCGGACTTGTGTTTTATTTTGGGCAATTATCCAACGCACAAAATAAGCCATATATAAAGGAGACAATCACGTATAATAATTAGAGAGACTCCACAATAAAGGCGTGAGCAGGTCCGCC
>JBEKMF010000167.1:0-4044 GCA_050008655.1 Smithellaceae bacterium | reverse complement strand
TGGTGGGCAAGATTGCTTTCATTTTAGCGATTTTAACTGAATCCACCCGGCTGGTTTGACCGGCACCGACCCCGACTAATTGGTCTTTGGTCGCGTAAACGATGGCGTTGGATTTAACGTGTTTGACCACGCGCCAGGCAAAATCGAGAGCCTGATATTCTTCATTGGTAGGTTTTCTTTTTGTAACCACTTTGGCCCGACTGATATCAAACGGGACAGTGTCGCGTTCCTGAACAAGAAGCCCGCCGCCGACGCGGCGGAAATCATAACCGGAAACGTATCTGCCGGACGTGGTCGGTATTTCCAACAAACGCACGTTTTTCTTGGATTCCAGAATGCTCCTCGCGTCAGTATCAAAGGAAGGCGCAAGGATAACTTCCAGAAAAATTTTTGCCAGCTCTTCTGCTGTTTTCTTATCAACGGGACGATTGAAGGCCACGATGCCACCGAAGGCGGAAACAGGGTCTGTAGCTAGGGCTTTTTTGTAAGCCTCCACAAGACCACTTTCACTGGTTGCCGCGCCGCAAGGATTGGCATGTTTGATGATAACGGCGGCAGGAAGCGCGAAATCGGATGCAGCCAGCCAGGCGGCATCGCTGTCCATGATATTGTTGTAGGAGAGTTCTTTGCCTTGCAGTTGCCTGGCGTTGGAAATAGCCGCAAGCGTCTGATCGTTTTCCCGATAAAATGCCGCTTTTTGATGCGGATTTTCTCCGTAACGCAGACGTTGCGCCAGGGAATATTGAGCCGTAAATGTATCAGGAAATTCTTTTTTAGTTCCCTCCGGGGATATTGTTCCTAAATAATTAGAGATGGCGCCGTCATAGCGTGCCGTGGTCTGAAATGTTTTTACCGCCAGATTGAAATTTGTGGACTCCGAGACCTTGCCGCCGGTTTTTTCCATTTCTTTCAGAATTAAACTGTAATCCGCCGGATCGGTAATGACGCTGACAAAGCGATAATTTTTGGCCGCAGCGCGCAGCATGGTCGGGCCGCCGATATCAATATTTTCGATGGCGCGTTCCAGCGTGCAGCCTTCTTCGGCTACAGTATCTTCAAAACGGTAGAGATTGATGACAACCATATCAATTGGTTCAATTCCCTGTTCCTTCATGGCTTTTATGTGTTCGGGATTATCGCGCAAGGCAAGCAAACCACCATGAATTTTCGAATGCAGAGTTTTCAACCGTCCATCCATCATTTCCGGAAAACCGGTATATTCAGAAACATCTTTTACTTTGATGCTGTTTTTTCTGAGCTGGGCTGCTGTCCCGCCGGTAGAAAGGATTTCCACGCCAAATGAGGAGAGTTTCCTGGCAAATTCCACAATGCCTGTTTTATCTGTAACGCTGATCAGCACCCTTTTGATTTGGTTCATAATTGACATTTCTCCCATAGACAAAACTTTTATAAAATAATTGTGCCTGTCCAATTAGCGCATTGGAAATGTAATTGCAAGACAGTTTTTACCTTGACAGATCAACACGCAGTATCTAAGGTTTCGTTCACCCGAAAGAGAAGGAGAATGTTATGACAAATAAGCTGATTGCAGTTGTGGAGACCGAAAAAGGAACAATTCGTTTAAAATTATTCGCCGATCAAACGCCGATCACTGTGGGTAACTTTGTTAATCTGGCGCGGCGCGGCTATTACAATAATTTAAAATTTCACCGGGTTATTCCCGACTTTATGATTCAGGGCGGTTGTCCGGCAGGCGATGGCCGCGGCGGGCCGGGCTATAGATTTCAGGATGAATTTGTGAAGGAACTGCGTCACAGTAAACCGGGTATTCTTTCCATGGCCAATGCCGGTCCACGGACCAACGGCAGCCAGTTTTTCATCACGCATGTCGCCACGCCCTGGCTTGACGGCAAACATACTGTCTTCGGTGAGGTAAGCAGTGACGCTGACCAGAAAGTTGTTAATGCCATAAGTCAGGGAGATAAAATAAAATCTGTTACAATCGAGGGCGATATTTCCGCATTGACGGAAAGTATCAAGCCCACGATCGAAAAGTGGAACAACACGTTGGATGCAAATTTCCCTAAACTGTCGAAGGCGTCAAAAGCTTGAATTTGTAAATAAGGTTGTTTTGATTATCCTAAAACTATTTTCGCACTATATGCTTTTCTACTGCGTAAATAATTCCACCGACGATAAATGATATTCATATAGAGAAAAAGCCACCGACATCCATTTTATGATATTAGGTAAAAAATTACTAATTTAAAAACTTATATAATGTTATTTCTTCGTATTTTATTCATATGATCAATGCGTTTCTGAATTAAGGCATCCGTGCCAATATCTTCCCGATAGGCAACCGGGCCTTTAACGGCTTTAACGCCTTCCTCGACAATTTTGCGGGCTTCTTCTAATGTATCGGCAATGCCGACAATGCCGATAGCACGTGACGAACTCAAATACAGACCGTCTTCTTTTTTATCTACAGATGAATAATAAAGCTGGGCTTTTCCTACGTTGCCCACTTCAATCTTTGCGCGCGATGAGGCAGCATCCGGGTGATCGGCAGGGAGACCATAGCTTTCCGGTACAACGTATTTGCAGACAGTAGCTTTTTGCTCAAATTCAATTTTAAGTTTATCCAATGTTCCGTCAATAATATGACGGCAGATTTCGACGAAATCAGTTTTTAAAAGCGGCAGTATATTCATGGCTTCTGGATCGCCGAAACGCGCATTATATTCCAAAAGCTTTACGCCGTTTTTCGTGGCGATGAATCCGCCATACATCACGCCTTTGTAAGGACTGCCTGTTTCTTTTAAGAGTGCTGCCGCGACCTTTCTTGTGATTTCCAGTCCTTCTTGTCCATCCGACTGTTTCAAAAACGGCAGGGAATGATCGGGCAGAGAATATGAACCCATGCCGCCGGTATTGGGTCCTTTGTCACCGTCGAATCTTCTTTTGTGATCCTGGACCAGCGGTGTGGCGGCAACCGTTTTTCCGTCGCACAGGCATTGCAGAGAGAATTCCTCCCCGTCAAATTTTTCTTCGACAATCAAAGATTGGCTTTCTGCTAATATTTGCCGGCATATTTTCAGTGCTTCCTGTTTTGTGGCAAAATGATCGCCTTGAACCATAACACCCTTGCCGCCGGTCAGTCCATCCGGTTTGAGGACAATGCCTTCCATTTTATTCAAAAAATCTTCCACGCCATCAATCGTTTTAAATATCTTGAATCGTGGATTGCCGGGGATATTATATTTGTTGACGAGATTGCGAGTAAAAGATTTGGAGGTCTCCAGTCTGGCCAGGCTTTTTGTGGGACCTATGGCAGGAATACCTATTTGGGACAGAGCATCCACAACACCATTATTGAGCGGATCTTCCGGGCCGATGACGGCAAATTCTATTTTGTTTTCTGCCGCAAACCCTGTAATTACCCCAAGATCGAAGTAATTGCCGAGTTTGACCGTCTCTGAAAGAGAAGCAATCCCCGGATTGTTTGCCTTCATAAAAGAAAATAAACGCGGTTTGGGCGTTGACCGTGAAATTGCCTCGGCGATTGCATGCTCGCGGGCGCCGTTGCCGATAAGCATTATATTCGGCATTCCTTAATCTCCTGAAATTATTAGGATGCTTATATTTTCATTCTATGTTTTATACAATTTTAAAAACATCTTTTAGAAGCGCTGAAACTTTCGCCTTTAGGTTAGTACGAATATCAGTTTCTTCCTGTCCGATTTCACAACATCCTGTGTGTCCAAAGAGTTTATTTTGATAAGAATTATCCTTATGTTGGGGGAAAGTATAAGAAGTAAGGCTTTGTATGTCAATGAAATAATAACCACAAAATGTGGTATATAAAAATAATAATTTACGGACGGAAATATATCTTTTTTTTCTCCGATCTGGTAAGTTGCTTTATATAAGGAAAATTGGTGAGGTTGCTAAATATTGAATATAACCACAGATATTTTAATAATCTTTGTACTTTTTTTGTTTTCCGGGTTTTTTTCATCGGCGGAAGCCGCATTGCTTTCGCTTACTGATTTGCATCTGCATAAGATGAAATTAGACCGC
>JBEKMF010000166.1:0-4062 GCA_050008655.1 Smithellaceae bacterium | reverse complement strand
TTGCGCTACGCCCTCATCAAAAAAACACAATTTCCTGACCATCATTGAAGGAGAACACATGGCAAATCAAATTTTTACTTCATCGATAGTTATCGCCGGCAAGAGAGAGTTCACTTAGGCGGCATACGCAACGCCCCGTCCAGCCTGATGCAGCAGCCGTTGAGCATTGTGTTTTCAATGATGTGAATAGCCAGTTTGGCATATTCGATGGGTTTCCCCAGCCGCCGTGGAAAGGGAACAGTCTTCGCTAAATCTTCTTTAACCGCCGTTGGTAAGCTGGCCATCATCGGCGTTTCAAAGAGTCCCGGGGCAATAGTGGCTACCCTTATTCCGTAATCGGCGCATTCACGGGCAATGGGCAGGGTCATTCCCACTATGCCGGCTTTAGAGCCACTGTATGCCGCCTGTCCTATCTGTCCGTCAAACGCGGCAACTGAAGCTGTATTAACGATAACGCCTTTTTCGCCTTCTTCGTTAGGCGAGTTATTGATCATTTGCTCAACTGCCAGCCTGAGCACATTGAGCGTTCCTACAAGATTTATTTGCACTACTTTATTGAACGCATCCAAAGGCAGGGGACCTTTCTTGCTCATAATCTTGCCGGGATTGGGAACACCAGCGCAATTGACGATAACATTTACTTTCCCGAATGCTTCCATAGTCTTTTTGATTGCTTGCTGAATTTCGGCTTCGTTGGTTACGTCGGCTTTTATAAATATTCCATTAGTTCCTAAACCGACTGCAAGTTTCTCGCCCCTGGCCGAATCGACATCAACTATGGCTACCCTGGCGCCATTTTTAACCAATTCGATGACCGTGGCTTCTCCCAATCCCGACACTCCGCCTGTTACTAACGCAACCACCTCTTTGATATTCATCATCTCCTCCTTTTTTTCATCGGAATATATCAACCATCAATCATTTGTTTGTTTGACTATGCGGCGGGTATAATGCTCATTAAACTATGAATGAAATCTATACCCGTTATTTTGTCTTTTTCAGAACATTAGTGAAAGGCATGATCATTTCCACTTTCATTCTTTTCAGGAACTCGCGACGTATAGACGGAATTTTTGTAAGCAGAACAATGGTGCTGTTAATCAACCGCCATTTGTAGTTCTTTTGAGGAAAATTGTAAAAGCCATGCTTCTTGTAATACTTGTGATCGGCCTGGAAAACCGGCCGCAGTCTGCTCCAAACGGCATCCCGAAATAACTTTGTGCCCGCCACCTGATAAAACATTTGCGGTTTGATATATCCAAGCTTACTGTACATAACCGCGTGGGAAGCTACGCTCTGCAGAGCGGCATTAATTTCTACTGAGCTGCCCATATCATCACTGACAAATCCAACAAAGTTGGAGTGTTGCATTCCTACATGAGCTTCCAAAATTTCACGCAGATTATAAATTTGAGTGAACGGGCCGGAAATAACATAACCGATTTGTTTATCCCTTAGAACCGGTATATGGCCATTGAAGAAGCTGCGGTCAAAAAAGCATTTCCATAATGACGAAAGATATCGATCATGAATGGAACCGGCAAAAAATAAAATGTCTGCTGTTTTTATTTTCCGGTTGAAAAAATCGATGAATCCGTCTTTACCTTCGTAAACGCAGACATTATTAATACCGCATTGCATACAGCCAAGGCAACCGCCTTTGATATCAACGTCTTTAAGTTGTACTAATTCGGCGGCAGGGGAAAAAGTTTTTTGTAAATTTCTCACCATCTTCTGGAGATTAGGACTTTTGTTCATATCATCGACGGCAATTAATACTTTTTTGCCGTTGGTCTCCACAGACGTCAGCTTGACCGGTTCATAAACAGTCCCCTGCGCGCTCAGCGGTTTATAATTTTTTATTACAGGAATACCCTCTTTGATCGCTTTGATGAATAACTCACCAAAAGTTGTGAGCCTTTGCCTTTCCCGGGATTTATGCATATCACTCATTTCCGCCGAATAAGACCCGAAAAACTTCATTTCTAAATCGTCGCTGATGGCATTGATATAATTGTGGGCGGCATGATCAAAAAAGTTTATGGATGTAGAAAGGCTCGCGGCCGGTTTTCCGCGGAAAGCCGAAGTCTCGTTTCTTTCAAAAATCAATTCGATAAATCTTTTATACTGTGAACAAACAAGGAAAAAATAAAGGGGGAACGCCCAGAGGACGGCAGCGGCAGCGGATATTTCCCCGATAATTTCCTGAAAATCATTTTTTTCTTTTTCCAGTTTTTTAATTTTCAGGGCTATATCAAAAATCTTGAATTCGGTAGCCGGAAATTTTTGCTGTAGAAAATGAACATATTGCATGGTAACGCTAATTTGTCCTTTGGGCGAGCCATTTAAAACCGCGATCTTCATCATAAAATCCTTTATTGCGCCGAATTCAAATTAGAAAAATCATTATCATAAGAAAAATAACATGACAAGATAATATCGTATAAATGAATAACAACTCCTCCGCGGAAATATATCACCCTAAATGTGCTAAAGATTTACTTTGCTCTGAATCGCTTAAAAAATAGTCAGGATAAAAAGGCATAAGCAACGAATTGACCATCGTGGCTTAAGCTGATGTCAATATCTGATTTTTTGCCGCCAATATAAACATGCGGCGGCTGAAGTTCACTTTTATCTTGTACTCTGTTGATTCTAATGTCACTCAAATTTAAGTGGGAAAAATCGGCTATACTTAAGGTAAGACATTTTCGCGCAAATAAAGACGGATCTATTCTCTTCTTATTTTCCTTCTCCGGAAGAACTTCGATTTTACTGACTACCCTGTCCAAATCAGCCGGGTGATCTGCTCCCACGCAATGAACGTAGCGGAAATGAGAAAAGAGACGAACATAAACTACTTCCGCGTCCGGAAACTTAACCTCGCCGTCCAAACACGCCGCTTCGGACTTCTGAAGAATTACCTCCCACCGACACGGCAAAAAAACAGCAGTACCACACTTTTTTTTTATCACCTTATAGGCTGTCTCTTTACAAGACCAAAACGCCCACAGCGCCTTGTCAGGATTTTCCGCGTCTTGTACAAAATCAGTTTCAGCAACGGTAAGAATTTTCTTTAGAAAGCGCGAATCTCTGCTTCTTCCTGCGTTCAACAACTCTCTCAAATCCACGATATCGTTCCCGACGTAAGGCAAAATACTTTTCCTCCATTTGTGCGAGACGGTTGATTATTTGTGTGGCATATTCTCGTTGTATGCGCAGCCCGCTTCCCTCGATACGCTCCGGCGAAAATACATCTATCTGCACCGAAAATTTATCTCCCCAGGCGGGAATAGCACTGTAACTATCCTGCTTATTTCCCCGCAGATAAATGCACATCACCTTGCAGTCTTCCACGTCTTTGACGAAACGCCCCACGCCGTAAGAAAAACTTTCTTTATTAATTCTCCCGGTGCGGGAACGTCCGCCTTCAGGAAAAATCATAATACTATGACCGCTACGCAGCAGGTAAACGCACTTATCCAAAGTCTTCTTTATCTTTTCCCGGGATCCGCCGCGATCGATAGGAATGCACTTGGCCAGATAGCACAATACCGCAAGAAAAATATTGCTTTGAAAATTACTTCTTTCGGGTAAATTCCAGGGCAGCTTCTTGTATTCGGTTATATGCTGGCCTAAGCTGAAAGCGGCATAACCCAAAAGAAATGAGTCAATCATTGTTAAATGATTGGCACAAATAATCCAGGATCCCTCGTGCCGGGCAAATTCATTCGCGCACTGCCGACGAATTTCTTTCAAGTTCATCACTCGATAAAATAAAATTTTAGCAATAAAAAAATATAAAGGCGCGATGATTAGTACCGCAATTCTTCCTAAAAAATTCTGCACCTGAATAAATACTTTTGATTTTTTATCCATTTTTTTACCCGAGTTTTTGTTTGATAATTTTGACGGCATCGCCAATGGTGCGGATTTTATCCGCCTCATCGTCATCCACGCTGATACCGTAAACATCTTCACACTTAATGATCACATCCACCAGACGGGCGGAATTTACTTTCAAATCATTTAAAATATGCGTAGCCATTGTCGCCTTTTCCA
>JBEKMF010000165.1:0-4187 GCA_050008655.1 Smithellaceae bacterium | reverse complement strand
TTTTGCAGTAATTCAACATTTCCCGTTTCTACACCTAAATAGATTATTTTCAGACCCATTTCTTTTAGTCTTTTAAGCTCATCACCGGATTTTTTTAAAATGCTTTTAGCATTGGCATATGTTCCAATGCGTTCAATATTCGGCAGGTTGTCATTAATTAGCTTTAGCATTTCTTCCAGACGCGGTTGAGGTATTATTAAAGCATCCCCGTCGCATAAAAATACTTTTTCAACATTTTCGAAATTGCGCGCTTCCTGTAAATCCTTCTTAATTTGTTCCAGGGGCTTTATCTTAAATTTCTTTTGACGGTAAGTCCCGCAAAATGTGCATTTATTATGCGAGCAACCGACAGTGACTTGCACAAGCAGGCTGTAAGCTTCGCTGGGTGGCCTTATTATTAACCCTTCATAATCCATAATTGATTCTTTTCCTCATTCCACTATCATTATTTTCAAAACATTGAGGGCACAACATAAATTCTCAAGGGACATAGTATACTAGCGCCATTCCACCCATTTTTTATGGAAGCTAATAAATTCTTTAGAACTTTATATGAACGACATCTAAAAAGCAAGTCATTGGACAAAAAAAGGGAGTCGCCATAACAGCTGACTCCCTTTGATTTTCTGGCGGGGCCGATGGGACTTGAACCCACGCTCTCCGGCGTGACAGGCCGGCGTTATAACCAACTTAACTACGACCCCTAAAAATCATTATAATTTAAATTCCAGTTCTTTGAATTAACATTGATGGTAGGCGGAACAGGACTCGAACCTGTGACATCCACGGTGTAAGCGTGGCGCTCTCCCAGCTGAGCTACCCGCCCGCAATTCCTCAAAAACGCTGTGAGGCTTCTAGCAACATTGACTTTTCTTGTCAAGTTATAAAAGTATTGAAAACTGTTAATTCACAGATTGGACACTGACCGGTACTTCTGGCGTAATTGTTTTGCTAAAATTTTCTTCATCTTTGACAAAAGCAATATCTAAGACTTCATCTATATGCTCGACAAAAACTATCTCCAGGGCATTTTGCACGTTTTGTGGAACTTCCGCTAAATCTTTTTCATTATCTTTTGGAATAATGACCATTTTTATGTTACCCCGATGGGCAGCTAGAATCTTTTCCTTTAATCCACCGATCGGCAAAACCCGGCCCCTCAATGTAATTTCACCAGTCATGGCTAAATCGGCACGCACTTTTTTCTTCATCAGTGCCGAAGCGATAGATGTAGCCATAGCAATGCCCGCGGATGGACCGTCTTTAGGAATAGCTCCTTCCGGGACATGAACGTGAATGTCAATTTTTTCATAAAAATTCTTAGACAGGCCGAATCTTTCCGCGCGAGCCCGAATATAAGTCAATGCGGCCTGAACAGATTCCTGCATAACGTCGCCTAATTTTCCGGTCATTACCATCTTTCCTGTACCTTCCATGATGGAAGCTTCAATAGCCAATAGTTCCCCACCAACCTCTGTCCAGGCTAAACCAATTGTCAACCCAATTTCATTCTTCCCCTCTGTTTCACCATGACGAAACTTGGGTACATTTAGATATTTGATGATAGACTTGGAAGTAATAACTAATTTTTTCTTGTTGCCGTTACTGACTATTTCTTTAGCTACTTTGCGGCAGATGGAAGCAATTTCACGCTCTAAGTTTCGCACGCCAGCTTCCCGGGTGTATTGGCGTATAATCCTAAGCAACGCTCCCTTAGTGAACTCAATATTTTCGGCCAATAAACCATTCGCTTCCATTTGCTTAGCAATCAAAAACTTTTTCGCTATCTGTAATTTTTCCGGTTCCGTATACCCTGCTATTCTGATCACTTCCATTCTATCCTGCAGGGGAGCCGGAATTGTCTGTAAAATATTTGCCGTGGTAATAAACATAATGTCGGACAAATCATAATCCACATCCAGGTAGTTATCATTAAAGGCGATATTCTGCTCCGGATCAAGAACCTCTAAGAGCGCTGACGAGGGGTCTCCTCTGAAATCGGAACTTAGCTTATCCACTTCATCCAGACAGAAGACAGGATTGTTGGAACCGGCTTTTTTTAAAGATTGGATAATTTTTCCCGGCATAGCTCCAATATAAGTGCGGCGATGGCCGCGGATTTCGGCTTCATCACGAACTCCGCCCAGAGAAATACGCACAAACTTCCTGTTTGTGGCTCTCGCCACTGATTTCGCAATAGATGTTTTACCCACCCCGGGAGGACCGACCAAACACAAAATCGGACCTTTATTCTTCTTGACCAAAGCTTGAACGGCAAGGTATTCGATAATGCGCTCCTTAACCTTTTTTAATCCGTAGTGATCTTCTTCCAGAATAGTTTCCGATTCCTTCAAGGTATATTTATTTTCCGTTTTATCCGCCCAGGGCATATCCAACAGCCAGTCAATATAATTTCTGACAACCGTAGCCTCGGCGGACATAGGCGCCATCATTTGTAACTTTTTAATTTCCTGCCGGGCTTTTTTCGCCGCCTCTTCGGACATCTTCTTTTGCTTTAAACGCTTTTCCAGCTCGACTATTTCATTACGGAAATCGTCTTTTTCACCCATTTCCTTCTGAATAGCCCGCATTTGTTCGTTAAGGTAATAATCTTTCTGCGTCTTCTCCATC
Organism: Smithellaceae bacterium; assembly: GCA_050008655.1. Taxonomy (GTDB): domain Bacteria; phylum Desulfobacterota; class Syntrophia; order Syntrophales; family Smithellaceae; genus UBA4810. The sequence continues at coordinate 1,556 of JBEKMF010000165.1, read as the reverse complement.
TGCTTTTTAACGCGCCGTTTTATCTTTTCCTCAACCTGTAGGATTTCTATTTCCGAAAGCATCAGTGAATAAATTGCTTCCAGACGTTCGCCAATATTGAATATCTCTATAATTTTTTGTTTATCTTCCAATTTCACATTAATATGGGTAATTACAACATCGGCAAGCTTGGAGGCATCTTCAATAGCGGCGATTGTTCCCATCATTTCCACGTGAATTTTTTTGCTGAGTTTCAGATAAAGCTCAAAAGATTCTTTGACGCTGCGTATTAGTGCTTGCTTTTTGACATCATTTTGATCATCAATATCTTCGATCTCGCTTACTTTGACCAGAAAAAAATCATTATTGGGCAAATATTCTTTTATGACACCGCGAGTTTTTCCTTCAACCAGCACTTTGACCGTTCCATCCGGCAGGCGCAAAAGTTGAATGATAATGCCGATCGTACCGATATTGTAAATATCTTCCTGATTTGGATCATCTTTTTTGGCATTTTTCTGCGCAACCATGAAAATGCCCTTCTCATATTTCATTGCCGACTCCAGCGCAGCAATCGATTTTTCGCGGCCGACAAACAAGGGCACGATCATATGGGGGAAGACTACAACGTCACGCAGAGGCAAAAGCGGCATCACAATCGTTTTTTCCTGGTCATCTAGTTTTTTTTCTTCAAGCATATTTTTCCCGTATATTTCTTAAGCAGATTCAGATTTTCCTTCATAAATTAAAATCGGTTTTTCTTTCTTTAAAACCACTTCTTCACTAATGACGCATTCCTTGATATCATTCTGAGAAGGTATATCATACATGACTTCCAGCATTGTATTTTCCAGAATAGAGCGCAGGCCACGCGCACCTGATTTTCTTTCCATGGATAACTTGGCCACAGCGCGTAGAGCCCCATCCGTAAATTTCAAAGTCACATTTTCCAAGGCGAATAATTTTTTATACTGCTTGGTAATGGCGTCCTTGGGTTCAAGTAAAATTCGAATCAAAGTCGATTCATCCAAATCATCCAAGGTGGCGATAACCGGTAAACGGCCGATGAATTCGGGTATTAATCCAAACTTCAATAAATCTTCCGCCCGCGTTTCGGCCAGCAATTCACCAGACCTTTTTTCTTTTTTACTTTTAATTTCGGCGCCAAAGCCCATCGCGTTAACTCCCAATCGTTTGGAAATGATATTTTCCAAATCATTAAACGCTCCACCGCATATAAATAAAATATTTGTTGTATCCACCTGAATGAATTCCTGCTGGGGATGCTTGCGGCCGCCTTTGGGTGGAATGTTGGCCATTGTTCCTTCCATAATTTTTAATAACGCCTGCTGGACTCCTTCACCGGAAACGTCTCTGGTTATGGAAGGATTTCCGGATTTCTTCGCAATTTTGTCTATTTCATCGATATAAACAATGCCCTTGGATGCCCGGGCTACATCATAATCGGCATTTTGCAACAAACTTAAAATAATGTTTTCCACGTCTTCTCCGACGTAGCCGGCCTCAGTTAAAGTTGTAGCATCGGCGATAGTGAAAGGAACATTGAGGAATTTCGC
>JBEKMF010000164.1:0-4215 GCA_050008655.1 Smithellaceae bacterium | reverse complement strand
GCCAAAGCTCTTCAGACAATCGCTGCGGAGAGATGTACGGCGGTAAACGGAGTACCGACGATGTTTGTGGCGATGTTGAATCATCCCGATTTTGATCGTTACGATTTGCAATCTCTGCGGACAGGCATTATGGCCGGAGCGCCCTGTCCCGAAGAAACCATGAACCAGGTCCGAACAAAGATGCACTGTGAAGAAATTGTGATTGCTTTTGGCCAGACGGAGTCCGCTCCTGTTATGACGATGACGCGGCGTGACGATCCGGTGGAGTTGCGGGTGGCGACAGTCGGCAGGCTTTTGCCGGATATTGAAGGCAAAATTGTCGATCCGGAAAGCGGGAAAGATTTACCTGCCGATGTTCAGGGTGAGATTGTCACCCGTAGCGCCTGCGTGATGAAGGGGTATTATAAGATGCCCGAAGCCACGGCTGAAGCTATTGATAAAGATGGTTGGCTGCACACGGGCGATTTGGGTGAGGTCGATAAAAACGGCTATTTCAAAGTGACCGGGCGGATTAAGGATATGATTATCCGCGGCGGTGAGAATATCTATCCCCGGGAAATCGAGGAATTTCTTTACAAACACCCGAAGGTCGTCAATGTGCAGGTCATCGGCATTCCCGATAAAAAATATGGAGAGCAGGTTCTGGCGGCAATTCAGCTCAAGGAAGGGCAAAAAGCCACACCCGAAGAGATGAGTGAGTTCTGCAAGGGCAAAATAGCCCGGCACAAGATTCCCCAATATTGGGAGTTCGTTGATACTTTTCCGATGACAGCCAGCGGCAAGATTCAGAAATATAAAATGAAGGAAACCTTCACCAGAAAATACAAAAACTAATCTGACTAAAATCAGATTTGCTTGAGCAGCGTTTACTGCTGTTAAGTTTTTTAATCCCGCGACTTAGAATCCCTCGGCTCCAGCCGCGGGGGTCGCGTTGCTTTAGGGAGCCTCCGGCTCCTGTAACCTAAAGGTCATCTGCGACCGAAGGGGGCTTCACTAATTAATGAGGATAGATTAAACGATATGACCAACAAATTTCACCGCGATACGATCGGCGATATTTCCCGAAGATCAGCTTTTAGATATCCCGACGAGACCGCGATTATTTTCCAAGGTAAAACACTGACATTTTCCGAACTGGAAATAGAGGCCTGCCGCTTTGCCAATCTGATGCTCGCGTATGGTGTTAAAAAAGGGGACAAAGTGGCGATCAATGCGTATAACTCGCATTACTATCCGATATCGCTTTTAGGGCTGGCTAAAATCGGGGCGGCGCAGGTGCCGGTCAATTATATGCTCAACAGCGAAGAAATAGCTTATGTTGTTTCCCATTCCGGCGCGAAAATTTTTCTGGTGGAGGATGCACTATTGCCGCTTATCGAACTAAAGAAAGAACTTTTCCGCTCGGTGCAAAAATGGGGGCTGATTCCGGTAAAATCAGGCGCCCTGCCCGATGGATATTTTGATCTCGAAGGCGAGATGTCGGCAATGTCCGACGATGAGCCGGATATGGACGTATCGGCGAAAGATATAGTTCAGATACCCTACACCAGCGGAACGGAAGCAAGACCAAAGGGGGCGATGCTTTCCAACCGCTCGCTTATGTCTCAATATTTCAGTTGTATCGTCGACGGTCAGTACGAAAAAAAGGACATCAGTATTCACGCCCTTCCGCTTTTTCACTGCGCCCAGTTGCACTGCTTTTTAATGCCGTTTATCTATGTCGGAGCAAAAAATATTATCCTGCATAAAGCGGATCCGGTAGAGATAATGAAAAACATTGAAAAGCACAAAGTAACCCACATGTTCGCGCCGCCGACAGTATGGATAGGGCTTCTCAATCATCCGGAATTTAAAAATTACAATCTGGGTAGCCTCGAGAAGGCGGCGTACGGGGCGAGCATTATGCCAATAAATGTCATTAGACAGCTCAGTCAGACTTTTGCCGGAATGCGGTTATGGAATTATTACGGGCAGACGGAAATGGGGCCTGTTGCCACGATATTGAAACCGGAGGACCAGATCAATAAGCCGGGTTCCGCGGGCAAACCTGCATTAAATGTAGAGACAAGACTAATGGATGATAACGGAGGTTTTGTTCCCTTGGGTGAGGTGGGTGAAATAGTCCACAGGTCGGGTCATGTAATGACCGGATATCTCAATGACCCGGAGAAAACTGCCGAGGCCTTCCAGTTTGAATGGTTTCACAGCGGCGATCTTGGTGTATTTGATAACGATGGGTATCTGTATGTTGTTGATAGAAAAAAAGATATGATTAAGACTGGAGGCGAGAATGTCGCTTCGCGGGAAGTCGAGGAGGTGCTTTATTCGCATCCGGCGATTGAGGAGGTGGCGGTAATTGGACTTCCCGATCCGAAATGGATAGAAGTAGTTTCCGCCGTCGTAGTTTTAAAAAACGGATCGGAATTATCCGCTGCAGATATTATCGAATTCTGTAAAAAGAGGTTGGCGGCCTTTAAGTGCCCGAAAAAGGTGTTTATCGCCAAGACGCTGGCAAAAAATCCTTCCGGAAAAATTTTAAAGAGAGAACTTCGGGAAAAATATGCAGCATGATTTGTATGAATTCATGAGCAAAGGTAGAAACCCATGAGTGACGAATTCATCTCCATCGGTGAGCTGGCGAAAAAGCTGGAAATGAGCCAACGGACAGTTCGCTATTACGAAGAAATTGGCCTGCTCAATTCCATTAAGCGCGTTGAAGGGGGCCGCCGGGTTTATACCGACATTGATCTACGCCGCCTGAAACTGATAAAAAGGCTGAAAATCATGGGCATGACGCTTTCGGAAATGCAGGAACTCGAAGCTATGTGGACAATCGAAAAATCCAATGAAAAAGTGCTCAAACGCCTGCTCGAACTTTTGGGTAATCACCTGAAAAGGCTTGATGATCGCATTGCCGACCTCGATATCTTGAGAAACGAAATTATGGAATATCAGGAACGGATCCGATTGAAAATTGTGAAATGAAAGTGGGACTTTTAATTTTTATTTTCTCGGTTTTATTCTTGTACCGTCACTTGTGCAATCAGCGGGATAGACAATTATTCTTTCATATTCTTTAGTCCAGTAATAATTTCTGTCGTTTCCAATAGAAATATGTCTGTCGCTGTGCTATAAATTTATCATTATGAAATCAAAAAAGACATCGGCAAGGAAATCATGGGTAGTGTATATTTTACGATGTAACGATAATAGTTTTTACACCGGTTTAACCAACGATATCGAAAAACGCCTGATGGCGCACAATAATGGCACTGGCGCCAAATACACACGGGCAAGGCTGCCGGTAAAGTTAATGATAATGAGTGGGTGCATGGATAGAAAAGAAGCGATGTGCCTGGAAATTAGAATTAAAAGAATGCCGAAAGATAAAAAGATTGCCGCATTAGCCGGTATAAAGAGAGCCCATTAGGATGATTTTTCTTATATTATCTCCGCTAAAAATTCTTTTATGATTTGAGCTACTTCATTGGGCTTCTGCATGGGGATTAAGTGTCCCGCTCCTTCAACTGATTTATATTTGCCGCGGCGCAATAAAGATACTGCCTTTTTCAGATCGATAAAATTTTTATTTTCGCTTTTTTCTCCTTCTACAATCAATACCGGACAAGTCAATTTATCGAGTAGCGGCCAGGGATTCTTGCTCCAGCCGCCCATAAACATCGCCGCCTCGCTTTCCGGCGTGCAGGTAAGTTTTAAATCTCCTGCTTTTTGCTTTTCCATGCCGTATTTGAGGTACAGTGCCAGAACTTCCTCGTCCCAGTCGGAAAAAAGCGATTTTGATTTTAAATAAGTCCAGGCTTCTTCTTCATTTTTCCAGTGGTTTGTCCTTTTTATCGATTTGGAAGCCAGCGGATGATCTTTCACGGTTGGTTTCAGTGAGTAAAATTCTTCCGGCAGGAAAATCGGTTCTATTAGAATCATGCCGCGAGGTTCTATGCCATAATCGGCGGCGGCGATGGTCAGTACTGTGCTGCCCATGGAGTGTCCGACAACCAAAGGATTTTTAATGTTAAGAGAACGGCAAAAGGTTGATAAATCTTTGGCGATGATATCCCAGCTAAGGCCGCCTTTTTCCGGATCACACTCGCGATAATTGCAGATATACGGGACCCAAATTTGGTTCTGTGGTACAAGCTGTTTTATTACTGGATGCCAGAGCCAGGGCAAAAAACCTGTAGCATGGGCAAAAAGAAT
>JBEKMF010000163.1:0-4243 GCA_050008655.1 Smithellaceae bacterium | reverse complement strand
CTTTATACGCCCAAAAGGATATGTCACCCTTGGGCGCTTCGATGCAAAAAATTCATCAAGACGATCCTGATATTAAACCAATTATTTTAGCCGGAGGCTCTTATACTCTGGAAGCGAGTGGAACGTTTTCGCTGGAATATGCTTATAATGCACCGGGCTACAACAGTGACGAAGCCGAAATTTACTATGCATTAAGACGCAATGCAGCTGCAGCTTTCAATACAGGAGGAATGGCCGGAACATTAGGATTAATGACCCTGGGGCAGACGATAAATCCGGGATTGAGATTTTTGCGGAAGAATTATGCCATGCTGCAATATTTGCAAAGTAATATCAAAAACAAAATAGAAATCTTCATACGCTGGACTCAGAATTTGGATGACGGTTCTTGTCAAGCCTCCGCATACGTGACATATTCCCTGGGCAATCATTTTGAATTGTTTTCTCTTGGCGTTGTGAGTGGAGGTGGCAGGGATACAGAGTTTGGGAGTCTCCTGAATTATCAATTAATGTTTGGTTTAAAGTATACTCTGTAAAATTTATGAGACTCTAATAAGTGAACTTAAGGTAATCGCCATATGGAACGAAAATGTATAAACGAAATTAATCCAGAATATTATTTGACTGGTAAACATATTATAATAGATTTTTTCTATACCGTAATCATATCCACGGCGATTGCGCTAGTATTGGCCTTGTCAAATCCGGGCACGCATTTCTTTGTCAGTCTTATAATATCGCAATCGTTTGGACTTACCATCTGCTCAATTACCCTTCTTATGTTCTGGGTATTCAAACCCCGGCGGTGGCTGACAGTGATTTTAATTACATTTACAGGCGTCAGCTGCGGCTCGATTATTGGACTAAATATTGCTTTTTTTATTATAAAGAAGATGCTTTCCATCGCCCTGAATTGGCCAATGAAGCAAATGCTGCAAATAATGCTTTCCTCAATTATGTTCAGCGGTGCAGCTTTATATTTTTTCATTACCAAATCCAAATTGCGGCATCGCAATGAAATGATCGAACAGGAAAGAATGAAGCGCATGGCTCTGGAAAAAGAATCTCTCTCGGCAAATCTAAGAATGCTACAGGCTCAGATCGAACCCCATTTTCTGTTCAATACACTTTCCAATATCTTAAGCCTGATTGATACGCAACCGGCAAAAGGCAAATCCATGCTTTTGGATTTAACTAAATATCTGCGCACCTCTTTATCCCGGACATTACCGAAAAAAACCACGCTGGATCAGGAAATAGAAATGATCAAAGTCTACCTCAATATTCAAAAAATAAGGATGGATGAGAGGTTAAATTTTAAAATTGACGTTCCACATATTCTACGGCAACAATACTTTCCTCCCATGTTGCTTCAACCTCTAGTGGAAAATGCCGTAAAGCATGGGCTGGAACCTAAAGTAGATGGTGGCGAAATCATGATCAAAGCTACCGAAGAAAATAGCCTCGTGAGAATCGAGGTTGCGGATACCGGTCTGGGATTTTCTGATTTTAATAAACCCGGCGTCGGTATTGCCAATGTGCGTGAACGTCTAGCTTTGCTTTTCGGAGAAAAAGGCCGTTTAACGATAGAAGAAAACAAGCCCCACGGCGTCAGGGCTATTATCGAGGTGCCAACAAATGATTAAAGCAATCATCGCCGATGATGAAAAAGAATTGAGATCATATCTCAGATCCATGCTTGCCGAAACATGGCCGGAGCTGGAAATTTGCGGCGAAGCGGCTAACGGAAATGAAGCCTTGGCACTTATTGAATCTTGCCGCCCCCAACTGGCTTTTCTGGACATCAAAATGCCCGGTCTTACCGGATTGGAAGTGGCAAAAAAAATCGCCGGTATTTGCTATGTTGTATTTGTTACGGCTTTTGATCAGTATGCTGTCGAGGCCTTTGAGCACGAAGCAGTTGATTATCTGGTCAAGCCGGTGATGAAGAAACGATTGGCGCAAACAATACGGCGCTTAAAAAAGCAACTTCGAGTCTCTCCGGAACCGCCAGCGGATCTTGCCGAAATGATTACGCATGTTCTTGCCAATTTGCAGGCTAATGCCAATCCTAATTATCTGCGCTGGATTAAAACGCAACACAAAGATAATATTCGCTTGATACCGGTTGATGAAATTGATTATTTTCAGGCCGAAGATAAATATACCTTGGTTATGACGGCCCAAGGAGAATCTTTAATTAAAAAGAGTATCAAAGAACTGTCTGGCGAACTCGATCCACAACAATTCTGGCAAATTCATCGGGGAACTATCGTAAACGTATCTAGAATTGAAAATATCAGCCGGTCCCTTACAGGTAGGGGAATTATAAAACTCAGGAAGAGACCAGAGTCTCTCACCGTGAGCCGAAACTACTTACATCTTTTCAAACAAATGTAATACTAGATTCAAAGAAGTGAATTTGAAAAACTATGTGATTAAGGAATAAAATGTATATTTATTGCTATCTGAGTATACAGGAAGAAACTGTTTTGTAAAAAAATTAATTCCTCAAAGATGTGAATTTTTTTAAAAAATCCCCTTCAGCTTTTTAAGCTGACGGGGATTTTAATTTTGAGTAAATAAAAATTATTTTACTTTCTTTAAATCCGGTCTCTGGTAGGCAAGAGCAATGAAGAAACCGACAACAAGTAAACATGCGGCAACATAAAGCGCCGTTGACCGGCTGAGTTGCGCGAATACAAGCGGACCGGCAATACCGGCGCACGCCCATGCCGTCAGCATAAAGCCGTAACACTTTCCGATGTAGCCGGGACCAAATGAATCGGCACAAAAAGCAGGCATAGTGGCAAAACCGCCGCCGTAGCAGGCCAAAAGATAGCAAGCGGACACGAGGAACAGGTAATAACCATTAATAATGTTCATCGCGACCAATGCGTAGATAACAGCCTGTGAGGCAAACATAATGGCGAATACCGATTTTCTGCCGATGGTATCGGAAACTCTTGCCCAGAAAAGACGACCCAACCCGTTGAAGATGGCCGAGTAGGCAACAACACTGCCGCCGGCAACAGCCAGCACTTTTACTAAATCTTCAGGATTTAAAGCGGCATCGGCAAGGGGCCTGTACAAATCCTGCGCCATAGGCGAAAGTTGTGAAATCAAACCGAGCCCGGCTGAAACATTTAGGAAAAGCATGGACCAGAGCATCCACCATTGGGGTGTCTTGCAGGCGACGTCGAAATTACAGGAGTCAGCCGCGGATACGGTTGTAGCCGACGGTTTAAACCCTGCGGGCAACCAGCCTTGAGGAGGATTCTTGAATAACTGCGCGGCTCCAGTAACAAGCAACAGAAAAATAATGCCCCATATATAGAACGTTATGGCGACGCCGGAAGCCGTAAGTCCACCTTTATAAGCAATAATCATTTTGGGGGCAATTTGTCCCATGAAGAAAGCGCCGAAACCGAAACCCATGACGGCCAGGCCGGTGACCAATCCTCGTTTATCCGGAAACCAGCGAATTAGTGTCGCAATGGGTGTCACATAACAAAATCCGTTGCCGATACCGCCAATTAAACCGTAGCCCAGATAAAGGATATAAATGTTTCCTAATTGATCAGCAAGACCCGAAAGAAGAGTGCCGATACCGAACAGAATACCACCGGCTGTGGCAACAAACTTAGGACCCTTTTTATCGACAAGGGTTCCACCAAAAGCGGCAGAGGTGCCGACGATAAACATAAAAATTATAAATGTCAATTGTGTGTTTGTTTCCGCCCAACCATGAGTCCCCATTAAGGGCTTTTTAAAAACCGACCAAGCATAGACGGTTCCTAAACATAGTTGCATTACGACCGCCGCGATAGCGATCCACCATCGTTTACTTTCTAAATTTTCATTTACCATTTATTCCCTCCTCTTTTTGAATAAAATTTATTAAAGTTTATAAATTAAGCTGCTTCCAGTTTAACGGCGCAGACTTTGTATTCGGGAATCTTGCCGGTCGGATCGAGAACAGGATTAGTCAGGAGATTAACCGGCGATTCAGCAAAATGGAAGTTCATGAAAATCGTCCCTTGCGGACTCTTTTCGGTTATTTGTGTTTTAGCTTTCAGCGTGCCGCGCCGTGAAGTTACTTTAATCATTTGTCCTCCCTTTATGCCGAGTTTGGCGGCATCATCTAGATTCTCCTTTTTACTCTAAGTTTTAGAAGTATACGCTTCTATATTGATAAAAATATTTTTTAACTACAATATTGAATACTATCTCGTCAAGATAA
>JBEKMF010000162.1:0-4350 GCA_050008655.1 Smithellaceae bacterium | reverse complement strand
GGTTTACAACCGGAAGCGCACCTTTGGGGAAAGCACGTTTTATCCTCCCTTCTTTATCCAGCAGGATGACGGCATTGACTATATTTTCCCAGCCGGAGTAGATAATTTTAAAATCATTATCAATTCTTTCCGGCATATTATCTTGACGCTCTAAGCGGGAAAGCAGTGCTGCATTTTTCCCGACTTGTGTAAATATATCGGCCATTCTTGCGGACGTGCTCTGGGCATAGGCAAGCTGCTGGCGGCTGAAAAGTTCAACCATTTCCTTTTCCCGGGCATGGTTGACTGTTAAAGCGAGCAGTACAATCAAGATAATTACAGTTACACTGGCAAACCAAATGCGCATTTACATCCCCAATAATAACTGCTGTACACAAAGCCTTAAATTCTCAGAAACTGGATAGCTTGGAAAGAAGCACCAAATCTGCGGATGAATTTTCATAAAGTTATTAATAATATCATTCATCTTCTTTATTCCCTTTATTTTCTTTGGGGGAACGCATTATACCGATCAAGACATAAACTAAGATTGCCGCCGTAAGCGAAATAAGAAGGTTCGCCAAGCCGCTTTCAATTTTCAAAACATAAGAGCAAATAAACCAGACTATAGGGTACGTAGCAGCGGTTAAAATTTCCTGCATAACAATCCTTTAATAAAAAAACTGTGGCATTTAAAAATCACCGCGAATGTAACACACCTGATATTAACGGCCTCAAGATAAAATTTCAATATAAATATAAAAAGGTATTATACCTACCTGCCGGATAAATGAAGCCGGTAGAAAATTATTAAATAGTTTGCCCGCTATTTTAGCCTAATTTGAATGTTTTACGTTCGATGATTTAACAAAACTTTAAATTAGGGCCATAGCTGAATTTGATTTTAGCTTCACAAAAATATTATTATTAAATATTCTTATTTTCAAACATCATTGAGCAGATATGATTAAAATAAAACAATCTCAATAAATTAGACGACCTGTCTCGTGACTGCCCGGCAATGACGTGCAACAATTTCCTATTGGAGGTACATCCTTTTCCAGACAATGGCATATATCATGCAACCATTATTGTTTGGTCTGAATACAATGATTTCCTCTTTTCATGACATCTAATTTATGTTAATGGTGGAGGTAGATTAATATTAATAATTAACGAGAAAGGAGACAAATAATGTTACACAACTTTAGAAAAAAAATCCTAAGTATATTCACTGCAATAATCGTTCTGCTCTTATCGAGTCCGCTCGTTTTCGCGGCAGACGTTATCCCGGCAGGTGATTCTTATTCCAAAGCTATTTTTGCCGTGGGTGCGATGATTGCTGCAGGCATCGCTATTGGCGTGGGAGCAGTCGGCGCAGGTTTGGGTATTGGAACAGCTGCCAGCGGTGCGTGCTCCGCAGTAGGAAGAAATCCCGGTGTACAAGGAAAGATCATGATGACAATGCTGGTAGGTATGGCTATGTCTGAATCTATCGCTATTTATGCCTTGGTTGTTTCTCTTGTACTTCTCTATGCTAACCCTTACATGCGTTATTTTTTGGGTTAATGACACGTTAACTAAGAAATTAACAAAGTTTAGTAAGGGGGAATTATAATGTCAGAAACTAAAAAAAATAAGCAGTTTTTTACTATAGGAGGCGTGTTCTTTCTGCTTATCGTAATCCCCTTATCACTGATGGCATTTTTAATTGCGAACGGCATGTTTAAACTTGGGGTTACCATAAAAGACAGAACCGTTAATGTTCTCGATACTAAAGTTCAGGAAGATATAAGAGCGAGAGCCGTCAATACAGCAAACCAAGTTGCCGGCTTCCTCACGGAATGCAATAAAGACTTACAGGTAGCAACAATCATTCCTCCAAATCAATCTGTATACAAACAGTTTGTTTCTGAAAATAAGAAATCTGTTTGGACTAAACGCGATGGCAAAATACAACAGGTAATGATCCCGCTTTATAAAGAAATGGCTCTTATTGACAAAAACGGTAACGAACAAATTAAAATTGTTGCCGGTCAAGCGGTGTCCGCGACTAAACTTACTAATGTCAGCAATCCAGCCAATACAACATATAAAAACGAGGACTACTTTGATCGAACAAAAAAACTGAATAAAGGCGAGGTTTATATTTCTCCGTTAACAGGGTACTACGTCGATAAGGCATCGTTTGATAAGGGGCATAGATTCTCCGGAATAATGCGTTTTGCGACGCCCATCTTCAATAAAGATGGATTTGCCGGTATAATTACACTGGCCCTGGATTATCGTCATCTGGCTGAGTTTACTGATCACCTTGTTCCCACTCAAGCGGAACAGGTTTTTAAAGTCGATCCTTCTACCGGCAATTACGCTTACATGGTGGACAATCGCGGTTTTGTCATTTCTCATCCTGCTGATTATCATATCGTCGGGCTCAAACGTGACGGGACGCTTGTTCCAGCTCTTTCTGCCCAGAACGCAGGAGAAATGATCAAGAAGGGTATCGAACCTTTGAACTTGTTCCAGTTGGGTTTTATGGATCCTAATATCTTTAATATCGCGAAAGAAGCAGCTCAAGGTAAATCAGGCATTTTGATGTATAAATTCGGTGGAATCAACAAGTTCGTCACCTACGCTCCGATCAAGTTTTATTCGTCAAACCTTCCTGCTCCCGGCGGTTTCGGATGGATAGGCCTGGGACTTGAAGTTGAGAAATTTAATGAAGTGGCAATGAAATTAGCCAAGAACATTGAAAAAGAATCAAAAGCGTGGACGGCGACAGTCATTTTCATTCTCATCGCCTCCATGATTATTCTCTTTTTCATCATGCTGCTTTTGGTTCGCGGAATTACCCGTTCATTGCGGGCGGAAATTCCTGAAGGTTCGGAAGGCATGTCATCGTTTGACGATGATGATGACGATGATAAATAATTAAATTTCAGTTATGAATTAACAAAGAGGCCGAATTTAAATTCGGCCTCTTTTTGCTCAATTTTTGTTTTCCTGTTGTAAGCATTTGTTTGTCTAAAGCATAAAATCAACGAATGTAAATTAGAAGGCTCAAGAGAAGATCATAAGCCGAGTTTTGTCCCGTGTTTAGGTTACCCCCCACACGGCGATGATCATTCATCTGGGACAACAGTTGCCTGCTGCCTCTTGCGACACTACCCGAGAACATCGAGCGGGCCGCCCTTAAGCGTTCTCCTATTTGGTCTTGCTCCGGATGGGGTTTGCCGTGCCTTTCCTGTCACCAGAAAAGCGGTGAGCTCTTACCTCGCCTTTTCACCCTTACCCGCATACGCGGGCGGTATGTTTTCTGTGGCACTTTCCTTAGGGTCGCCCCCAGTCGCCGTTAGCGACCATCCTGCCCTATGGAGCTCGGACTTTCCTCCGGCAGATAAATTCTACCAGCGATCATCTGATCTTCTCCGGCCTGAGTACTAAACTTACACTTAATTGATTTTTCTTTCAAGATATGTTCGCTGTAAATAATTTAATTTGACATTTATTGTCACATCAAATCCTCACTTTCACCAGTAAGCACAGATTATGTTTGGTTTAGAGCGACGGCTGGTTATACATCCTTTCTTTTTTTCCAGGCTTCCTGATAAAGCCTCCAGATGCAGAGACAAATTGCCAGAAAGAAAGAAGCCAACATGAAGTTCGGTGTCGTTCCCAGGATTTCGTCCACAAGGTAACCGACATAGAGGAACAGGAAAGAAGATATCACCATTGCAAATCCCCAGGCCGATAACATCAATATTTCGCCGACCTTGGTGAATTGCTCACGGTTTGTCTTCTGTTTCGGTTCCGGCATGGTTTATTCTTTCCTTTTTCTCTCTTGCTCCGACAAGTTGACTTATATTAATGGAATTATCATGCCAAATTTATAATAAGCACTATCTATCATTGTAATACAAGAAAAACAACATGATACCAGAATCTTCCCTTCATATTTCCCCATCAAAACCCTGTCTTTTTACCCGTCACTTTAAATGAAATATTAAAACCGATGAACGAAAAGTGGAATAAGATTTGGCCTGAAGGGTACAAAAATCGGAAAAATAAAAGAGTTCTCAATTGAAGATAAAGTAAGAAATAAAAAACGGCTTTTTTATGTAGACACGACGCGCCTGTTTTCATTTTATCGGTTACACGGGCGAATATTACTGTAACTGTAATAGACTAATAAGTTTTCTTGCGAGGTTTAGCACCGGATCTGTAAAGAGGGCTACTAATATAAAGTAGAGGATGAATATTATGATTAATTCAACGATTCGTAGCTTCTGATATTTTCTTTTTACCATGAAAAGAATAATACCGCCAACAACCAACGCAATCAAATGTATGAAAGGGAAATTCTTCATTTTG
>JBEKMF010000161.1:0-4354 GCA_050008655.1 Smithellaceae bacterium | reverse complement strand
ATGCGCTCGAATAGTTGGTCATCCCATAATGAGGGATTGATTTTTTCATTAAGATAGAGAAAACGGCCGCAAGAGCGTTCCTCCATAGTCAGCAAACCGTTTTTAGCCAAAATGCCGGTATTCATGGGGCTGGTGAGAATGGCTTCGCGGTGTTTACCCAGCTCAAGCGCTGCTGTATGTACGTTGTATTGCCAGGACGCTGCCTCGGCCGCGTCCCACCAGGACTGATACCAAACATTTAAAACCTGCTCAGCAGTTGTGCCACTCGTTTGGACAAGTTCTATTGTACCTGTCTTCAGCGCGGTATCGATATCCTTATCTGCGGGAATAAAATTGCGCCAGGTATGCTCTCTTAAGTCTTGCTTGGAAATTGTCGGCATCGCGCGGAAACGATCATCGATAAAAGCTGATGAGCCGGGATCGAATGCCTGCCAGTTTTTATATGCTGCTACATGATGCAGTGCTATTTCCAGCGCAGTTGTGGATAGTTGATAATAATCAGCGGAAAAGAGAGGGGATGTTTTCATTTTTATATCTCATATGAACTGGTAAATATAAAACAAGGCAGACAGCAAATCTGGAAATCGCATACGAGTTTTTACCAGCCAGATCAGATTGGGGGAACTGTCAACCGTTGAGTCTCTCATTGAATTCTTCAAGGGTGAAGCTATATTCCTGAGTGCCGTAGTGTTCTAGAGAAAAAGAAGCGCAGATGCTCCCCATCCGCGCGCATTGTTCAATATCTTTGCCGTGAACCAAACCGCCGATCAGGCCGCCCCGGTAAGCATCTCCGGCACCTGTCGGGTCCACCACCTTCTTTACCTTGAAGGCGGGAACACTAATTTCACGATCTTGCGTGGAGATCTGTGAACCCAATTCTCCCAGGGTGGTGATGATCGTCCCGGCCAGCTTCAATAAAGCATTCTTCTTCAATCCGGTTTTGTTTGTGATTAGCTCCAGTTCATAATCATTGACGATCAAAATCCGGCATCCCTCGATGGCCTCGATCAGGTTCTTTGTATTCCACATGGGCAGAGATTGCCCGGGGTCAAGGATATAATCAATGCCTCTTTCTTTACAGGCGCGCGGATAGTTAACCATGTCTTCGAAATTGCCCGGCGAGACGATCATAATGGTTTCTTGGGGACGGAATTTGGTGAAGTCCATTTCCGTTCGATATTTCATGGCTCCGGGATTAAATCCGGTGATTTGGTTGTCAGCGCGGTCGGTAGTTATATAGGCGCCCGCCGTAAATTCATCGGGAATGATTTTGACATATTTCGTAGATATTGAGTTTTTTGCCAACCGTTTGTAATACTTTTGATAGTCATGGCCGATTGTGGCACAGATCAGAGGCTTCTCCCCCAGCAGAGTAAGCGCATAGGCAATATTCCCCGCCGTGCCGCCGTATTCTTCCCTCATGCTGTTCACCTGAAAACAGACGTTGAGAACATGAATCTTATCGGGCAGGATGTGATCCGCGAAATATCCGGGGAAATCCATAATCCTGTCATAGGCCATTGATCCGGAAACAATGATGTTCATACATGCCGGCCTTTCCAATTATTTCGAAATCATCAGGACTCCAAAAGAAGTTTGCTGAATAATTTCAGTTGTACTCATGAAAGTATAGGTAATATCGAGTTGTGTGTCAATGACATCTTGTCCCTAGGCATTCCCCGCATACGCCGGGGTGACCCGCCGGGCTTGCGCCTTGCCCTCTAAACCTTATTGTGTGACTCTTTGTGTCTTGACTAACTGCCGCCTTGGCACTATGTTAATTTTATAGTTAATTATTTTTACCGGAGGTTTCCATGGAAACATATTATCAGCCCAAAGATCTCGCCAAATTTGGGGAAATCGGCAAAGATGCTCCGGAACTGGCCAAGAAATTTTTTGAATATTATGAGGCTGTATTTGCCGAGGGCGAATTGACCGAACGGGAAAAAGCTCTTATTGCCCTGGCTGTCGCTCACGCCGTCCAGTGTCCATATTGCATTGATGCCTATACGCAGGCGTGTCTCGAAAAGGGGTCGAATCTTGCGGAAATGACTGAAGCCGTGCACGTAGCCGCGGCCATCCGCGGCGGAGCTTCATTAATGCACGGCATTCAAATGCGCAATGTCACGGAAAAATTATCTTTATAAATATTCTGAGGATATTTAGTTTATGGCTAACGCTGTGGACCGAACAGAAAATATTTCCGCTCTATATGCAAACGCCGATTCTTCTCTTATCGAACCATTTGACCGGACATTATTTCAGCATAATCTCACTTTAACCAGAGGGGAAACTACCACCCTGCAAATCAATGTCGGCCTTTTATGTAACCTGTTTTGCAAGCACTGCCATCTGGAGGCAGGGCCTTTGCGGGATCAATTGATGGATGCAGAAACGATAGATCAGGTTGTAGATTACGCAGCAAGAAACAGATTGGAAACGATAGATATAACAGGCGGAGCGCCGGAGTTAAATCCCCGTATGGAAAATTTGATCAGGAAGCTTGCGCCTTTGACTTCCCGATTAATGGTTCGCAGTAATCTTCTTGCACTGGAAGGCCCGGCGTGGGAAAAATATATATCCTTATGTAAGGAAAACCGGGTCATTATCATTGCTTCTCTTCCTTCTTTTAATGAAGCTCAAACTGATGCCCAGCGCGGGAAAGGGGCGTTTCAGCGCATTATCGCAGCGTTAAAGAAATTAAACGCCGTAGGTTATGGAATTGAGGGCACCGGCCTCGCGCTTAATCTTGCTTCCAATCCGGTGGGTGCGTTTATGAACGCATCTCAGATACAGGCGGAAAAGAGATTCCACGAAATTTTACTGAAAAAATGGGGCATCAATTTTACGAGGCTTTACAATTTCAACAATGTTCCCCTGGGGCGGTTTCGCCGCTGGCTTCAGTCTAGAGGAGAGCTGGACAATTACCTGATCAAATTAGCCGGCCTCTTTAACCCCTGTTCCATCTCCTCGACTATGTGCCGCACTTCTGTTTCTATTAACTGGCAGGGATATCTTTTTGACTGTGATTTTAATATTGCTTCCGAGCAGTATCTTGGCGGAAATAAAATTCATGTCTCGCAAATGGCCGAACTCCCCGCGCAGGGCCTGCCGGTTATGGTCGGTGAACATTGCTACGCCTGCACCGCAGGAGCCGGATTTACTTGTGGTGGGGCAATCACTGCCTAAGTTGCGATCGGTGAGCTTATTGAAAATGTATAACGCATGATGCAACTT
Organism: Smithellaceae bacterium; assembly: GCA_050008655.1. GTDB lineage: Bacteria > Desulfobacterota > Syntrophia > Syntrophales > Smithellaceae > UBA4810. Next base: position 1,117 of record JBEKMF010000161.1, on the reverse strand, counting down.
ATATATTCTTTTATAATTCCCGTTTATCGAGAAGAAGAAATCATCAACTCCACCATTGATCACTTAATGCATCTGCAAAAATTTGCCGCTGCCGAGATTATCGTAGCTGACGGAGATTATGAAGGGAGCACGCTAAGAGAAATCAGCAAGGCGAATGTAAAAAAAATACTCTGTCCCAAAGGCCGGGCGCGGCAGATGAACTGTGGCGCGGCAAAGTCTTCGGGAGATATACTGATTTTTTTACATGCCGACACGCGCCTGCCGGAAAAGGCACTAAAGATGATTGCCACGCTATTAGAAGACGAGACAATCGTCGGCGGAGCATTTGATCTGGGCATCGATTCCCAACGCTTTGCTTTCCGTATTATAGAGAAAATAGCTTCCCTCCGCTCTCGGCTGACGCGCATTCCCTATGGCGATCAGGCTATTTTTATCCGGCGGGATTATTTTCAATCACTGGGAGGATTTAAGGATATTCCGATCATGGAAGATGTCGAACTGATGCGGAGAATCAAGCGGCGACGGGGAAAAATAAATATTTTAAAAGATAAAGTTAAAACATCACCAAGGCGTTGGGAAACCGAAGGCGTTGTTTTTTGCACTCTCAGAAACTGGTTTTTGATAACGCTTTATTCACTGGGAGCAAAGCCGGAAAGCCTGGCAAAATTCTACAGATAATCTTCTGCCCAATAATTATTTACTTTTATCATTATTGCCGGAATCTTTTTCTTTCCCGCCGGAAAGTTTTTTTCTGGCCAAGCGGACTAAAAAGGCTAAAACAATCACGGCGACCAGGATTACTATGACCAGAGCCCAGGGAATTCTCCCTTCGGCCAACCCGCTAATGATCGCATCCGTACCGACTACGTACAAAACAGTGCCGGGCAGCATGCACAGCCACGACCAGAAAACGTATGTCCAGAAACGCACGCCGGTAAGGCCAAAACCATAATTAAGAAAATTAAAAGGAAAGAGAGGCACCAGGCGTGTTATTGCTACAATTACTGCGCCATGTTCCTTCGTCAGATGATCCAATTTGTTGAATTTTTCATTTTGCGAAAATTTACGCACAATAAAGTCCCTCGCCAGATAACGGGAAATTAAAAAGGCGGTGCTT
>JBEKMF010000160.1:0-4389 GCA_050008655.1 Smithellaceae bacterium | reverse complement strand
AAATGCCCAGAAGCGTGTGGAAGGACAAAATTTTGATATTCGCAAGCATCTTCTGGATTACGACGATGTAATGAACAGACAGCGGAAGGTTATCTATGAACAGCGGAAAAAAGTGTTACGCGGAGATAACTTATGGGCAGATATTGAGGAAATGGTCGAAGAAATAGTTGATGACCTTTTGTTCGAATACATAGATGAAAAAGGTCATGCCGATGACCTTAATTTTAAGGGACTTGATGATGCCATATTTAAGCAATTCAATTTAAAACTTGATTTGGCTAATTCAGACCAAAGAGATTCGACTAAGCCTATCAGGGGAGTTATAATTGAAAATGTCCTGAATCTTCTGCACGAAAAAGAAAAAAATTTTGGCAAAGAACTAATGGATTACTTGATGAAAGTAATCATGCTTCAGGCAATCGATGCTCACTGGAAAGAACATTTGTTGGCCATGGATCATTTAAGGGAAGGAATTGGCCTGCGCGGTTACGGACAAAAGGATCCCGTAAGAGAGTATCAGCGCGAAGGTTATGAAATGTTCATGGAAATGATCTCCTATATCAAGATGGATACATTGGAAAAACTTTGCTTGGTTAGAATACAAAGAGAGGATGAAGTGGAAAATATCAGGCGAAAACAAAAAAAGGATTATGTTTTAAGCCGCGGAGAAGATACGCCTGCTAAGCAGACAATCAAACATGAAAGCGGTAAAGTCGGACGGAATGAACCTTGTCCCTGTGGAAGTGGTAAAAAATATAAAAAATGCTGCGGCGCCTAGTTATTCAATAAAGGAGTAGGCTACATGCAAAAAAGCAAAAATAAAATCAGCGTTCCCGGTTTTTTAGCTAATGGAATTTCAGCTGGCATTAAGGATGCGAATCAGAAAGACCTCGCTTTAATTTATTCAACCGTACCGGCAAGGGTAGCAGCCGTATTTACCAAGAATTCTTTTAAAGCCGCGCCGCTGTTAATTGATGCCGAGCGTGTTAAAAAAGGAACAGCTCAGGCTATAATTACCAATAGCGGATGTGCTAATGCGGCAACGGGTAAAGAAGGTTATAAAGATGCTTTGGCTGTGTCGGCCGCATTGGCCGGCCAATTGAAAATTAAGGAAGAGTTTATCTTAATGGGTTCGACAGGGATTATCGGGAAAAGGCTTCCCGTCAAAAAGATAACCGGCGGCATGTTCAAACTGGTCAAGGGATTGGACGAGTTTGGCATTGAAGATGCGGAAACGGCGATGATGACCACCGATAAATATCCGAAAATAGCCATAAGGAAAGGAATTGTCGGAGCAAAAGACATTATCATTTGCGGTATAGCCAAAGGAGCCGGTATGATCGAGCCCAATATGGCCACCTTGCTGACTTATGTAATGACCAACGCTTTAATTGATTCCAAAGCCTTGAATACGGTTTTTCATCAGGCTATCGATAACACGTTCAATTCCATTAGCGTTGACGGCTGTATGAGTACCAATGATATGGCGATTATTTTGGCTAACGGTTTAGCCGGCAACAATCCCCTGGAAAGAGCTCAGGCCAGGCTGCAGCGTTTTCGCGATATGCTTTCCGATGTTTTGATGGAACTCTGCCAGGCGGTTGTCCGGGATGGCGAAGGGGCAACTAAATTTATATCGATAAATGTTGAAGGAGCAAAGTCCAGGTCTGATGCTCGCCGTGCAGCTTACGCCGTGGCCAATTCCAATTTAGTCAAAACGGCGTTTTTTGGAGAAGATCCCAATTGGGGGAGGCTAATAGCTGCCCTTGGCTCGTCTGGAATACCTCTGGAAAAGGAAAGAGTAAGCATGTCCATAGGAGATATATTGGTTTTTGCACAAGATTCACCAACAAATTTAAATATCAATAAATTGAAAGAAATCTTTCAAAAAGATCGAATTGATGTGCGCATTGGGTTGGGGGGAGGAGATAAATCTTATTGTGTTTACACATCAGATCTTTCCTATGATTACGTGAAAATAAACGCCGCTTATTCGAGTTAAATAGTGCCATGAAAAGGTTCATACACGTGATTAGCGCTTGATCATTTAGATTATTTATGTTAATTGCCGCGAGCCAAATTTCACACATCCTTGGATTGCCGGTACGTTGCTTTTTTTAAAAGTATACCGTGCAAGTTGAAGAGGATGGAGGAAAAAACAAAATAAGGAGAAAACTATGTCTGCAATTTCAATGAAACTTTTACTGGAAGCGGGTGTCCATTTCGGGCACCAGACCAACAAGTGGAACCCAAAAATGAAGCCTTATATTTTTGGGGCGAGAAACAATATTTATATTATTGATCTGCAACAAACCGTAGGTATGTTTCAAACTGCTTACAACTTCATCGTCGATATTGTCAGTCAAGGGAAAGAAGTACTTTTTGTAGGAACTAAAAAGCAATCGCAGGAAGCTGTTAAGGAAGAAGCCATGCGTTGCGGCATGCCTTATGTGAATCAGCGCTGGCTTGGGGGTATGTTGACAAATTTCTTTACGATAAAAAAGAGCATTGACCGTCTAAATACTTTAACCGGCATGTTTACCAACGATTCTATCAAAGCATTTCCCAAAAAGGAAATAACCATGCTGCAGAAAGAGAAGGAAAAGCTGGAAAATGTCTTAGGGGGAATTAGAAATCTGAAATCGCATCCCGCGGCTGTTTTTGTTGTCGATCCTAATCGTGAACACATAACGATTAAAGAAGCGAAAAAATTAAAAATTCCTATAGTAGCAATAGTAGATACGAATTGTGATCCTGATGATATCGATTATGTTATTCCCGGAAATGATGACGCCATCAGGGCGATAAAACTATTTGCCTCTAAATTTGCCGATGCGGTTTTGGAGGGGAAAAAGCAGTTCGAAGAAAAGCTATCGGCCGAATCGAATAAACAATCGGGGACACCCGTAGAAGAGAAAAAACCGGAATCCGATATTCCTGAAAGCGTAGAAATGGAAGATAAAACCGAGGATACGGAAGCATATAGCGGCAAGTCATATATAAATAATTAGACACGTTCTTGTTGAAAATATTTAAGGAGGGGCAGAAATTGGAAATATCGTCAGCAATGGTTAAAGAGTTGAGAGAGAAAACAGGCACCGGCATGATGGATTGCAAAGAGGCGTTAACGGCAGCCGGTGGTGATTTTGAAAAAGCTATTGATTTTTTAAGGAAAAAGGGATTATCGGCAGCAACAAAAAGATCTTCGAAAGCGGCCAAAGATGGTGCCGTAGCATCATATATTCATATGGGCGGTAGAATCGGTGTTTTGGTGGAGATTAACTGTGAAACAGATTTTGTGGCTAAAACCGATGATTTTCAGACAATGGCCAAGGATATTGCTATGCACATTGCCGCGTCTAATCCGCTTTATGTCCGGCCGGATCAAATTCCACTAGAGGCTTTAAATCGAGAAAAGGAAATATACCGGAGTCAGTTGCGCGAGGAAAAAAAACCGGAAAAAATATGGGATAAAATAATAGAGGGAAAATTAAAAAAATTTTATGAAGATGTGTGTTTGACAGAACAGAAATTCATAAAAAATACGGATATTAATGTGGAGACGCTTGTTAATAATATGATTGCCAAAACAGGCGAGAATATTATTATTCGGAGGTTTGCGAGATTTCAGCTGGGAGAGGAAATTAAAAAATAAATGAGCAAAAAAAAAGAAAAAGCCATTTATAAAAGAATATTGCTGAAATTGAGCGGAGAATCTCTTTTAGGAAAAAATTCGTTCGGTGTAGATCCCGACGTGGCAAATTTTATCGCTGAAGAAATAAAATCGGTTTCAGATTTAAATGTTGAGATTGGAATCGTTATCGGTGGTGGTAATATATTTCGTGGATTGGAAGCTGATTCCAAGGGCATTGACAGAACTTCCGCGGATTATATGGGTATGCTGGCCACAGTGATTAACAGTTTGGCCCTCCAAAGCGCTTTGGAAATGCACGGCTTGCCGACACGCGTACAATCATCGATTGCCATGCACGAAATAGCTGAGCCTTTTATCCAAAGAAAAGCCGTGCGTCATTTAGAGAAGGGAAGAATAGTTATATTCGCCGGAGGAACCGGCAATCCTTATTTCACGACCGATACAGCAGCAGCTTTAAGGGCAATGGAAATAAAAGCGGATGTTATCATGAAGGCCACCAAAGTTGACGGAGTATATGACAGTGATCCAGTAAAGAACAAATTTGCAAAGATGTTTAAAAAAATAAGCTATATCGGTGTATTAACCAAGAACCTTAAAGTAATGGATGCAACCGCAATATCTCTTTGTCGTGACAATTTGTTGCCAATTATTGTTTTTAATTTACAGAAGAAGGGAAATATTCGCAGTGTAATATGCGGCAAAAAAATTGGTACTTACGTGGGAGAATGATATGA
>JBEKMF010000016.1:0-25251 GCA_050008655.1 Smithellaceae bacterium | reverse complement strand
AGATTGATAGAAGGCATGTCCTTGAAAAATCCTGAATGCTCAGTTTCAGGAAAAAGTGTTTATTGACTGCTCTCCGAAAATCGGTCTAGTGGGAGAATCAGCCCTCCGGCATAATAATGTTAATCGCAACAATGGGAATTTTTCCATTTACTTTCGGGATGTAAGATGCCTGCTGCGTCACAATACCTTCCATATACTTGCTTACCATCTTTTACGCAGTAAAGATCTCCATCTTTGCACCATAAAGAGAATCCGTTTCCACAATTGCATAATGTATTATTTACCGGGGCTGATGTAAACATATCTGTGGTGCAGTTAGACACTTGTTTAGTTTTTAAAAGTGAGTAAATGTAAGATATGCAAAAACACAAAACTATTATTGCAAATATTATGTAAAGAAACATCTTTATGTATTTCATAGGATTTTTCTATGACCTGCCTTTAATGCCTGTACCACATGTTAAGTTAGAGTTCAGCCGTTTTTTGATTATTACCGATTGAAATGTTGTGTGAATTAGGAAAATAAGAAAAACAACATTACAGGAAGCAACATAGCAATCTATGTACTTAAAAAATCGTAACTGCCTTGACATCTATGTATTTTAGTACCCCAAAGACCTCTATGTTACAGTTAGTTATGTTGAATGCTCTTATTTCCCATGCAGAATTTCCATCCACCGGATCGCCTCTGAATCACTGATTTTTCCGAGATAGACCTGTGTGGTCTTCAAATCCTGATGCCTCAAGATTACTTTCGATACTACTTCCAAGGGAACACCGTTTCTGCTGGCATAAGTTACTGAATATCTTCGGAGGTCATGGGGTGAAACATTAACATTCAATTTGGCTCCCAGTCCTCTGATAATGGATCTAGCCGTCGAATAGCAGATGGGGAATATACGCTCTTCTCCCTGAATGGTATTCTCCTGGATGTATTCCGATAGTTTTCTTGATACATTCTCTGGCATGTAGGCCATTTCCGCCTCCTTGCCTGATTTGGGTTCCCTAAGCGTGATGGTTCTATCAGAAACATCCGATACCTTGATTTTCAACAATTCACCAATTCTCAATCCACATCGAGCCTGAAGTTCCAATATCAATCTATCACGATGCTTTTTCGCATTATATATCATTTCTTCCACTGTTTCCCGGTCAAGGATCTTGCGGAGAAAGTGTTTCGGTGCCTTGAAGGCTTTACTGAGTAACGGCGTGTTACAGGGATTCCTCATGTTCAGAGAGCGGCGGTCGATGATGAAGTTATAAAAAGCTTTTATCTGGGCATATCGGAGTCTTCGTGTGGATTTGGAAAGATTCTGTGTCACGTTTTCCAGAAAATGGAAAATCTCATCAGGGCTGATGTCCTCCAACGGTCTTTGCGTATAAATAGCTCCAAACTTGTCAAACAGGAGATTGTAGCTCTCAATGGTGTTCTTTTTGTGATTTGATTGAAGATAATATTTAAACAGGGTTATGGCTTCTTTTGTTATCATGGCGCACCTCCATATTCTTTGTCTGTGAGATCTTTGGGATTCGCGGCGATATAGAATCTTTTACAGGCTAAAGATATGGAGAATTACGGGAGATAAAAATTATGGCCTTTATAGGAGTATTGCAAAATGCACCTACAAGTCAACAGTCATGGTGAATAAAATATTTTACGTATTAGCGTTTGAAATAATTGATCTAACGTTAAAGCGCAACCATGACGCCAATTTTCTATTCTCGCTCAGAAAAAAGTCGTATTATCATCTGGATAAACCATTAAACTATTTTAAAAAATAATATTGACAATCTTTTTTGCCGATGTTATCTCCAAAAAAATTATTTTACAGTTGAATAAAGAAAAAACCTTTAAAAGAGATGCCCGTTTCTATAAGGTTTTTGTTAAATTAAGGAGGAGAAAATGAGGAGATTCTGGTTAATTATGTTGTCAGTTGGACTAGTTGCGGCCTTAATCACCCCCGCCTTCGCGCTTGATGTCCAGTTCAGCGGCTCATATTATGCGGCCGGAATGTACGAGGATCAAGTATCGCTGATAAAAGGGACTCCTATATCGAAAACGATGCCCAACATGAACAATGAGAGCACGGCCTTCTATTTTCAGCGGCTGCGCGTGGAGACTGACTTTATTGTTTCTCCCGGCTTATCGCTGATTACCCGCTTTACCGCCCTGGAACGAGTGTGGGGTGGACCCAGAGCCGCTCCCTCGGCGTATAATGGTGAACATCTACGGGATCCTTCAGACTCTTGGTATTTCACTTCCGCCGGGACTACCGCAGAAAATGAGAACATCGCGTTCGACTGGGCCTATATTAAGTATGCCTCGCCGATTGGTATATTTACCGTCGGCTACCAGGAAGATCTAGCATGGGGAACAGTTTTTGGTAACAACACAATTAATGGCGCACCCTGGGGTACAATAGGCTGGTCGCTGCAATTAGACAGATGGACTCTTCTGGCCCAAATCGTCAAATTGGATGACTTTAGCAACACAGCAATATATCCATCTACCGTTACAGACGGTGATGCCGACGAGTATTTTGCCGGGTTCATTTATCGCTGGAAAGGCGGCGAAGCTGGTGCACGCTACCTTTTTTATCGCAATGCGGTATATAAACCTTCTCCCGGCCATCTGACGGCCCTTCACAGTATACAGCCCTATGCTATAGCCAAGATCGGCCCGGTCACCATTCAGGCGGAATTAAATTACTATTGGGGTGATGACAAATACGAGGATGGAATTACTACCTCTATTAGGCTGGACGCTATAAATTTCTTTCTGGACGCTGTTGCTGATTTTAACATGTTTTATTTTGGCGGCACCTTTGCTTATTTATCCGGCGATAATCCCAACACCACCGATAGAGTAGAAGGGGGGCCATGGCTTTACTGGAGCCAGATGGCCAACAACGCAACCGGCGGCGGATTGGATTGGAATCCCTGTTTGATTATGTTTAATTTCGATCGCACTTACTGGGCCGGGTATCTTCAGGGTTATAATGGTACTTTTAATGGCAGCCCCATGCAAAACGCCTGGTTCGGTCAACTCAGAGGCGGTGTGCGGCCAATAGCGGCTTTAAATATTATGGCTTCTGTTTCTTACGCGATGGCCGACCAGCCCCTGACGACTGCGATTGGCTGGGCCAGTGACAAGTCTTACGGCTGGGAACTTGACGTTACCGGTACTTACAAAATTACCAATAATCTATCCTACATGCTGGGCGTTGGTTACTGGTGGGTAGGTGATTTTTACAGAGCCACCAACACTGAGACTTCAGCACCGCTCAGAGACGAATACCTGATCATCAGCAAACTGACTCTTGCTTTCTAAGAGCCAGGCTATTTAACTGTTAGATTTGAATCCCCGGGGAATCCAATCTCCCGGGGATTTTTTTTGACATTGAGGATTAAAAAAAGTTGGTAAAATATGCGTAATTTGTCCCAGATTACTGGTTGAAATCAAGTGTTATTTTCAAGTGCAACATTTTTGCAGACTTCAGGAAGAAGTGCTTACTGAAAACCTTGAGAAGATTATAGTCAAAATATCCTGCATGACTTTATAGGACTTTAAAAACTCCTTTTTTGGAAATTCTTCCATTTTGCTCTGTTATCAGCAATAGAGAGTGCGTGTGTAGAAATATTCAAACCCGCTTATCATCCTTCATGTTTCTATTAAGAAGTGGGAGCAGCTTAATAAAAAAACCAATAAAATACAGAACAAAAAAGCATGCAATAAAATCAAAAGCACTCAACATTAACGCTCCGGCAATTGTATCTTGAATGATGTTCATTTAAGCACCCCCAGTAAAGTAAGCATAATCCCGCCGGCAACAGCAGTCCCCAGCACACCGGCCAAATTCGGCCCCATTGCATGCATAATCAGATAACTGTGTTTATTAGCCTCCATTCCTACATTGTGTGAAACGCGTGCCGCCAAGGGCACGGCAGCAATACCTGCTGAACCAATCAAAGGATTAATCTTGCCCTTGGTTACCCAACACATGAATCTTGCCCACAGAAGACCGCTGGCCGTGCCGAAAGCAAAGGCAATCAACCCCAACACAAAAATTTTCAATGTATCGGCATTGACAAAATTTTCTGCGCTCATGGCTGTGCCGATAGCCACGGCAATTAAAACGGTGACAATATCCAAAAAAGCTCCACTTATTGTATTTGCCACTCTCTCCATAACACCGGATTCTCTGATCATATTTCCCAGCATTAAGCAGGAGATCAGTGGTGCAATAGGCGGCAAGAGAATTAACACGAGTAAAATCATCATGACGGGAAAGATTACCTTTTCTCTTTTGGAAACTGGCCGCAGGGTCGCCATTGCTATTTTTCTTTCCTTTTCTGGCACAATTAATTTCATGATCGGCGGTTGAATAAGCGGCAACAAAGCCATGTAGGAATAGGCAGCAACAGCAACAGGTCCCAAGAGATGGGGCGCCAGCTTGGTTGTCACGTATATGGCCATAGGGCCGTCGGCGCCTCCGATAATTCCAATAGCGCAAGCTTCGGCTATATTAAAGCCAATAAGTTTTGCACCAACCAGGGCAATAAAAATGCCCAAATGAGCAGCCGCTCCCAAAACTATTATGCTGGGGTTGGCGATCAACGGTCCAAAATCGATCATTGCACCGACTCCAAGAAATATAAGCGGAGGATAAACCACCTCGGTTATGCCTTTGTAATTGTAATACAATAGACCGCCCGGATCCATTAAACCAGTACACGGCACATTGACTAAAATGCAGCCAATTCCAAGTGGAGCTAGTAAAAAAGGTTCAAATTTTTTCTTGATTCCAAACCAGATAAACAATCCCCCGAAGCAAATCATGATTATATGAGCGGGGGTAAAATTAGCGAGTCCCGTTCCCTTTGCCATAGCCTGAAACATATCCAGAATTACCAAAATAATCCCCCTTGTTAGTTCATGCTGATTTTCATCAAATTGTTGCTCACCGCATTATAGAGAGCATAATGCTTGTCTTGATAAGACATTGCTTTTTCGCGGTGTGAACATATAAAGAACGGTCTTGTATGTCAATTGAATTATGACCACAAAATGTGGGGTGCGCGGTGCTGATGTTTGTAGCCAATCGTGCATTGTGTTTATTACGGATTGAAATGTAGTATACCTAGCAGGGTTGAAGAATTGTTGAGTACAGGAAGAACTGTTGAAATTATTTCTTCTCGGCAATTTTTTGAATTCGACCCAGAGGCGATAAGGCAGATAAAGGAGTTATTATCCCTGGTTTAATTGAGCGGAGAAAATTTACTTTTAAATTAATGATTAATCTGTTAAGAATAAATAATATTTAATAAATATGCGCTATATGCGCTGGTGGTCGTAACCAAGTATTAAGCTCAAAAATAATTTAATGAAAGGATAATTAATAAATTATGGATTCATACAACTCTCGCACTACTAAGCCGTTATACCGCGGCACGCAAATTGTCTGGTATATTGTAGGTCTCCTTGAAGTATTATTGGCATTTCGCGTTGGTTTAAAGCTACTTGCCGCCAACCCGGGAGCTGGTTTTAGCAGCTTTATTTACACTGTCAGTTATCCTTTTGCCGCGCCATTTCTCAACGTCTTCAATGTCACGAAGGTCGAAGGCGGTGTTTTTGAATGGACCACAGTTTTAGCCATGTTTGTCTACTGGCTGATTGCCTGGGGCATTGTTAGGATGTTTTTTATGAGTAAAACAGTGTCTACTCCGGAAGCTGCGGCTAAATTGGACAAAGAAAATAAGTAACATTACCTTTAATAAGTAATTCTTATCAATAATTAAAAAACAGAATTTATACCGTGGTCATTTCGACTTGGTAGAGGATGCGCATATCATTAGCCGCGCTGCCTTGGAGAAGCGCCTGTTTATCCATAGAGCTTGTAGGCTCCCCATATGCCAAGGAATCCACCAATGGCACTTCCTATCAACGAAGCGGAAATTGAGTCAGCACCGAACAGTATAGGTGCATACCCTCCTGCGATGGAGCCTATAACCATCCCGATCATGATGAACTTTTTTCTCGACATGGCATCCGCTAAACTCCAATTTTACTAAACACAGAAAGAAAAGCAATTTTTTGCTAATTGCCCCCACTCCAGTCACGTCCACTCTCTCCTTCAACTCCTTAACCACAGTCGTCGCGTTATCCTTTGAAAGCGAAGTGGCATGAAATCATTTCTTTACGGAGATTTGCTGGATTATGCCTAAGAAGCCGTCCGGCTTTAAGGACGCGCCGCCGACGAGCGCGCCATCAATATCTTCCAACGCGATTAATTCGCCGATATTTTCGGCGGTAACACTTCCGCCATAGAGTATGCGGATGTTTTTGGCCACGTCACCATAAATTTCTTTTAAGATGCCGCGGATGAAGGCGTGGACTTCCTGCGCCTGCGCGGAAGTGGCAACTTTGCCCGTTCCTATCGCCCAGACCGGTTCGTAGGCAATAACCACATTGCCAATTTTCTCCACACCTCTCAGGCCTTCTTTCACTTGTCTGCCGACTACCGCCCGCGTGACGTTTTTTTCTCTTTCTTCGGTCGTTTCACCCACACACATGATGGGCTTTAATCCAAGGGGCAAGGCCTTTTTTACTTTTAAATTTACGTCATTGTCTTTTTCATGAAAATATTTACGCCGCTCCGAATGGCCGATAATCACATAAGTGCAGCCGATATCTTTGATCATACCCGGCGCGATTTCACCTGTATATGCCCCTTTGTCTTCATAAAACATATTTTGTGCGGCGAGCGTTACTCGCGAACCTTTAATGGTTTGCGCAACGCTATATAATGCCGTATAAGGCGGGGCTAAAACAACTTCGCCTTTTTTCAGCTCAGCACATCCTTCTTTTATCGCTCTGGCGAGCGCTACTGATTCCTCAACGGTGTTATGCATCTTCCAGTTTCCGGAAACAATCCATTCCCTCATTTCTTTTCTCCTTAGGTTTCCAGTGCGGCAATTCCCGGCAATGTTTTGCCTTCCAGCAATTCCAGAAACGCGCCGCCTCCGGTGGAAATGTAAGACATCTTTGCGCTCTGACCCGCCTGATGGATAGCAGTATCGGTATCGCCGCCGCCGATGATGGAGAGCGCCCCGGAATTTGCCACCGCCTTAGCGAGCGCAAATGTTCCTTTACTGAAAGGTGCCAATTCAAACATGCCTAACGGACCGTTCCAGACAATAGTTTTAACGCCTCGCAACGCATCGGAGAATAACGAAATTGTCGCAGGGCCTATATCGAGTCCTATCCAGTCTGCCGGAATTTCTTTTATGCCGCAGATTTTTACCTCGGCATCCGCGGAGGCGCTTTGGGCAATCACGGCATCCACCGGCAATAAAAACTGTATATTTTTTTCTTTGGCTTTTTGCGTGATTTTGCGCGCCACATCCAGCATTTCCTCTTCGCACAGGGATTTACCGATGCTTAATCCTTGCGCTTTCAAAAAGGTAAAAGCCATGCCGCCGCCGACAAGCAGTTTATCCACTTTTTCCAGCAGGTTTTCCAATACGCCGATTTTATCGGAAACTTTCGCGCCGCCGATGATGGCAACTAATGGCCGCGCCGGATTGCCCATAGCTTTTTTAAAGTATTCGACTTCGTTTTTCAAAAGAAAACCCGCTGCACAAATTTTCACAAATTGCGTAATTGCGTAATTTGACGCCGCCGCCCGGTGCGAAACGGCAAAGGCGTCATCAATATATATATCGCAGAGAGAGGCGAGCTTTTTGGCGAACTCCGGATCGTTTTTATCTTCTCCCGGCTGAAAGCGGAGATTCTCGAGAAGAATAATATCTCCTTCTTTCATTTTGCCTACGGTTTGTTCCACCTTTTCGCCGACGCAATCATCGACAAAAACCACGTCTTTTTTCAGGAGGCCGGAGAGAATCTTGACGACCGGCTTCAAAGACATTTCTTCGACCCTTTTTCCTTTGGGTCTCCCCAGATGGGAAGCGAGAATTACCTTCGCTCCTTTTTCCAGCGCGTAGTTGATGGTCGGCACATGTGCCCGCACGCGGGTGTCGTCCGTGACTTTGCCCGACTTGTCCATAGGAACATTGAAATCCACCCGCAAAAAAACCTTTTTGCCCTTCATTTCTATCTGGTCAATGTATTTCATGCCGCTTATCCGCCTTTTCTATTTCATAATGAAGGACAGCAGTTCCAGCATCCTGTTGGAAAAACCCCATTCGTTGTCATACCAGGAAAGAATCTTTACCATCTTGCCGCCGATTACCGCCGTATTGGGTAAATCCACTATAGAGGAATAGGGATTGCCGCTGAAATCACGGGAGACCAGTTCTTCATCCGTGCAGGCCAGGATTCCTTTCATGGCTCCCTGCGCATACTCTCTGAGTTTCGCGTTCACTTCATCCTTGCTTGTGCTCTTCGAGAGTGTCGCGACAAAATCCACTATTGAGACATTCGGTGTAGGCACCCGGATAGACAGTCCGTCCAGCTTGCCCTTCATTTCGGGCATAACTTCAGAGATGGCTTTGGCTGCGCCTGTGGTGGTGGGTATCATGGAAAGAGCGGCCGCGCGAGCCCTTCTTAAATCCTTATGTGGTTCATCGAGGACAACCTGGTCATTGGTATAGGCATGGATTGTGGTCATCAGACCGTATTCAACACCAAATTCACTGTGCAATATTTTCACTATCGGCGCGAGGCAATTAGTAGTGCATGAGCCCATCGAGATAATGTTGTGTTTGTTCTTATCGTACACTTCCTGATTCACCCCAAAAACAACGGTCACATCCGGACTCTTGGCGGGAGCTGATATGACAACTTTTTTAGCTCCTGCCTTGAGATGTCTTTCCGCGCCCGCCCTGTCGGTAAATTTTCCTGTGCTTTCCAGAACGACATCCACGCCCAGGTCTTTCCAAGGTAATTTTTCCGGCTCTCTTTCGGAGAAGGTTTTGACTTCCTTGCCGCCGACCATAATTGCATTGTCTTTTGCTTTAATTTCGGCATTCATAATCCCGTGCACGGAATCATATTTTAAAAGATGCGCCATTGTTTTAGCATCCGCGAGATCGTTTACAGCCACGAATTCGACATCTTTACTTTTATATCCGGCCCGAAACACAAGACGGCCGATTCTTCCAAAACCGTTAATGGCAATTTTTACAGGCATATTAACCTCCTTTTTTCAATTATTAATCAAAAGATGGATTTATGTCAACCCATTGTGGAATATTCTTTATATGTATTGTGAGTTATGAATTAAATATTTATCAAACGTTTTACCTGCAAAATGTTTGTAGACCCCGTAAGCCACTGGGAATGGCCGAGAGTCATAACCATCAGGTCGCTTTTGGATAAAGCGTCCTGGGGCAAAATGGAGCGGACGGCATTTTCCACAAGCTCATCAGGAACATCGGGATTTTCCGCAAGCCTGGGAAAGCAGCCCCAAATCATAGCCAAACGCCGGACGGTTTTTGCTTCCGGCGAAAGGGCGACAATGGGCTGTCGGGGGCGAAAACGCGAGATAAAACGCGCCGTGGCTCCCGAATAAGTGCGGGAAACAATGACCTTCGCGTCCAGGTGCTCAGCCAGAACGCAGGCGGCATGGGCGACGGATTCGGATACATCTTTTTTGGGCACCATTTCCAAAAAATGACGATAAGGAAACCCGGTTTCCGCGGTGCGGCATATTCTATCCATAAATCGAATAGCCTCGGTCGGATAATTGCCCGAAGCGGTTTCTTCAGAAAGCATTACGGCGTCTGTTCCATCCAGAACAGCATTGGCTACGTCTGCCGCCTCCGCTCTGGTTGGCCGTGGTGCATCCACCATAGACCGGAGCATCTGTGTTGCCGTAATCACGAATTTGCCCCGGGCGTTGGCTTCTCTAATAATCTTCTTCTGTATCAGGGGAACGTCTTCGAGGGGAATTTCCACGCCCAAGTCGCCGCGCGCCACCATAACGCCGTCGGAAACCGCGATGATTTCATCCAGATTGTCCACGGCCTCGTGTTTCTCGATTTTGGCCACAACGGGGATGTCTTTGCTGCTTGCACCGATCAGCTCTTTGACCTCGAGGATATCTTGCGCCGTTTTCACAAAAGAGACAGCCACATAATCAACATCATTTTCCATGCCGAAGAGCAAATCATGGCGGTCTTTATCGGTGACGGCGGGTGTGCGAATTGTTCCCGTGGGCAGGTTAATTCCTTTGTGCGAAGTGAGCAAACCGCCGGTGACCACGCGGCAGAGAATTTCCGTAGGACTTGTTTTCACAACAGTCAGTTCCAGGAGCCCATCGGCCAGAAGGAGACGGTCTTGAGGACGCACTTCTTCCGGCAGGGAGCCATAAGATACGGAGATACGCTCTTTATTTCCTTCCTGCTTAACAGTTGTCAAAGTAATAGCAGCGCCGGGCTGGAGCAAAATGCCCGGGTCAGGAATATAGCCGATGCGGATTTTCGGGCCGGCAAGGTCCTGCAAAATAGCGACAGGGCAATTTAATTTTTCCGAAAGTTCACGAATAATCTTGATTTTCTTGCCGTGATCTTTGTGGCTGCCGTGAGAAAAATTCAGGCGAGCAACATTCATTCCCGCCTTGATCATCTTTTCAATTACAGCCGGCGTTTCGCTTGCCGGCCCCAGCGTGCAGACTATTTTAGTCCGGCGGATATCATTCATATTTGCATTTCTGGAAAGTTGTTTGCTCATATTAGATTAATTATAATGAAGCAGCTAAAAAAGCCGCGCCTATCGCACCGTTGACTTGAGCGTAGGGCGATACTTCGATTTTCACACCGAGCTTTTTTTCGAGGGCATGGACTACTCCGATATTGCGCGCGACGCCTCCGGTTATCATCACGGGTTCTTTCACTCCGATGCGGGCAATCATCGAGGAAACTCTGGCGGCGATGGATTCGTGAATACCGGCAATAATATCCTGCCTTTTTTCTCCCCGGGCGATAAGCGATATCACTTCCGATTCCGCAAACACCGTGCAAAGAGAACTTATCTTGGATGGCTTTTTCGATTTTATCGATAGCGCTCCGAACTCATCGAGGTCGACCTCCAGCGCCCGCGCCATCACTTCCAAAAAGCGCCCCGTTCCCGCGGCGCATTTATCGTTCATCACAAAGTTTTTAACCTTGCCGTGTTCGTCAAGAAGAATGGCTTTGCTGTCCTGGCCGCCGATATCGATGATAGAGCGAACGTGCGGATCCAGATAGTGCGCACCGGCGGCATGGCACATGATTTCCGTGAAAGATTTATCGGCAAACTTTACGCTGTTTCGGCCGTAGCCGGTGGAAACGATTTTTCTCACGGTAGCCTTATCCACACTTGTTTCTTTCAGAACTTCTTCATAAACTTTCAGGCCCGCGGCTTCCGCGTTATATCCGGTAAAAATAACTTTCGTGCCGAGAATTTTGCCGTTTTCCACAATGGCCGCCTTCGCCGTGATGGAACCTATATCTATACCTGCGGTGCGCATGACTATTTTTTATCTTTCCTCTCTTTAATGATTTCCATGAAGGCGTCGATTCTGGTCGAAATTTGGCTTTCGGAAAAGCTTCGTTCATCCGTCATATCCGATTCGATCATCAAACACGGTAGTCCTCTTTCCTTTTCGACAATACTCTGAATATCGAGCTGACCGAAGGAATAAGGCTTACAGCTCCGATTCGAATGCAGGACAAAGCCGTCCACATCGTATTTGTCGATCATTTCGAGAACCATTTTGGCCATTTGGTCTATGCCGATATTTAGGTAAATACGGGCGTGGGCCTCCGCCGCGGAATCGAGAAATCTGTTTTCATCGATGTACTTCAGAGCGCCGCACCACGCCGTTGTGTAAGTATCGGCGACGAGGCAGGCATTGTGCGAAGCAAACTTTTCGGAGAGCCATCGCGTGCGATGCCAGATGGGAATGTTATCCCAGAGCAGGCGGTATTTTTCATTGGGCACCGCTCCGATGCCGCGCGCAATGCGGTTTTTCATGTAGGCCACAAGCCAGGTGTAATAATCGATAACATCCTTGGTGCCTCGCAATGTGACGATCAGGGCAAGATGATAAAAAGCATCAAACGCGCTCATGGGAGAGGGTTTGTGCATTGCGGTATCCAGCACGGCCTGCCACAGAAGCTGTCCCTGATGGGAGAGGTGGCCGACTTCTTTGAGGCGCTCAAAATCGAATTTCTTCTTGCAGGCATTTTCCAGAAAAACAATGTATTCATCGAACTGGGCGCGGACATATTTGGCGGCCTCTTTCGTATATTCCGTATGGCAAAATGGTGTATCGAGAAAAAACAGCGGCACGTTAAAGTAGCGCGCCTGAACTTCGTACCATTTGAGCACGGTGCCGCAAATGTTGTTACAGCAGACAAGCATATCGGGCCGGGGAAGACCGCCGATCGGCCCCCCGTTGACTGTGGCGGAGGCGATATCGGAGCGGGCATAGGAGCAGAGGTCCGGCGAATATCCCATAGCTTCGGCAGTCTCGCAGAGTCCACCGCCCATTTTGCTGGCTCCGATCATGGCGCCATGATTTTCCGGATATATAGGGATTACATCCATGGCGATCAGCGGCTCGACTGGGCCGCCGCTTGTTATCCATGCAACCTTCTTGCGGGTCAGCCGCGCCGATTTGGCCTCGCTATAATAGACCATCATATAGTCTTTCATCGTTTTGGTCTTCTTATAACGCATGCTGAACTTTTTTATTCTGCCTACCAGAAAGATTAAAACCATTTTAAAGAATTCAGATATAGCTTTTTTCATTTTCTCTTCCTTATATAATTTTACTTTTTCCAGTTTAAAGTATTTGGATAAATGTTTCAAAACGCGTTTGTAACTGCCCGACTGCAGGAAGTTCCGCTTCCATATCCAACTGCATGGATGGGATTTTCTTCGCTGTCAGCATTTCCTTCATATAGGGATAGTCGAAGGCGTGAGGATCGCAGAATTTCAGTAATAAGAACACAACTCCATCCGCCTTATTGTCTTTAACCAGGCGGACGAGATTTTCGCCGCGTTCCTTAAGCTGGTGGTGCTTGGCGGGGCAGATGAGCCGCTCCAGATATCTCTTAGTAATCGCTTTAAGAGGCGAGATTTTCTCATTCATCGT
The DNA here is from genome assembly GCA_050008655.1 of Smithellaceae bacterium. Taxonomy (GTDB): domain Bacteria; phylum Desulfobacterota; class Syntrophia; order Syntrophales; family Smithellaceae; genus UBA4810. The sequence continues at coordinate 12,148 of JBEKMF010000016.1, read as the reverse complement.
TCCTTCAAAGTATCGGTAGCCGGTGCACAGATCATCGGCGACAACAACGCCGCCCGCTTCTTCGATGACATCGTAAATATCCGGGTGAATGCACACACTGCCGGAAAGCACCAACCGCTTCGCGCCGAAAGCTCCTTTGGCGGGTTTTATTTTCTTCAACTGCCCCACAATTTCAGAAATCGCCTCCAGAAAATAATCCCGATCCACAATCATGGCAGCCTTGATAACAGCATGAAAATCGGCGCCGCTTAAAATTTCAGGATTTTTACTTCTTAATTCATAAAGCGTTCTGACGAGCGCGCGGATTTTGTTATATGTTTTAATAGATTTGGCCAGCTTCCTGTCAGCAATGTCTATCCCCAGAGCCGCGCCCAGGTCTTTGCGGAATTTTTCCAAAATATCGGCAAGATATCTTTTCGCGCTGGGCGTATCGAGCTTCACCGGAAGAACTATATCCAGATGGAACTGCGGCCTGATGTTCAGCCGCCAGATATCGGAGAGCCTCTGGAAGGAATCGCAGGTATGAGGAAAAACAACTCCGTCGAGAAAATCCAGTTTGTCGCTGAGAGCTTCTTCCAGAACGCCGCGTACCAGCGAGCAGCAATACGATTGCAGGTGTGTATCGGCCAGATGAATGTTTTCATTCGTGCCGAACATTCTTACGGGCAGAGCTCCAGCGGCCCAGATTAATTCTTCCGGTGCGTAGGAACAACAATAGCCCACAACCTTTTTGCCGCTTTTCTTTTTGTATTTACGAATGTAGGTGTAGGGATCCGAGACGATTTTTTTCAATTTAGTTAGTCTTTTCATGTAATAGTACCTTTATTATTTAATTGCCGGTGTATTTTCCGGCGGCCTTTAATTTGGTAATTTCTTCCTGCTCCAGAATATTGAAAGCAACTTTCCCGACGAGTGTTTTCGGGAGACTCGCCCGGAATTCTATCTCCCGGGGACAACTCCATTTGATCAGCTGACCACGGCAGAAATCTATGAGCTCCTTAGCCATTTCGGGAGAGGCTTTGGAAGGATCCTTCAAAACGACCACCCCTTTGACCGCCTGAACCTGAGCTTCATCAGGAACGCCGATAATGCAGGCTTCCTGCACATCCGGATGTTTGTAAAGAATATCTTCCACCTGCGCGGGATAGACATTCATGCCCGAGGATTTGATCATTCTCTTCTGCCGCAATTTGAAATAAAAAAATCCGTCTTTATCCATCGTGCCGATGTCGCCGGTATGCAGCCATATTTTTCCATCGGGGTGTTTGCGCAAGGTGTCGGCTGTTTCTTCCGGCTGATCGAGATAACCCATCATAACGGCCGGGCCGGAAATACAGATTTCTCCTTCCTGGCCACAGGGAGCCTCTGTGGTCGTGCCGAGCTTTACAATTTTCGCCAGCATATCCGGGAAGGGTATTCCGATACTGCCTTCCCTGTATTCATTGATGGGCATCGACATGATGGCTGTAACCGCTTCGGTCAGTCCATATCCTTCCAGCAATTGGACATTGCCGCCTTGCTTTTTCACCGCTCCCTCGAATCGCTCTTTGACTGGCCGGGGCAGAGTGTCTGCGCCGCTGAATGTACCTCGCAGGCAACTCAAATCGGCCTTGCAAAATTTTGGATTGCGGCTCAACGCGTCAAATAGCGTGGGAACCCCGACCACAAACGAAGGTTTTTTCGCGCTGATAATTTGCGCGACTGTCTCCGGCGTAAATTGCGGGATAAGAATTGTTTTGCCGCCGCCCATAAAACAGGCGTTGACGCAAACACCCAATCCGAAGCCGTGGAAAATAGGCAAAATGGCCAGGATAGAATCGGCATCCGAGAGCTTGCCCCATTCGGAGACCTGTGTGCCCTCGCTGATGAAATTCATGTTGGAAAGCATTATTCCTTTAGGCACGCCTGTTGTCCCGCCGCTGTATAAGATAACGGCCAGATCGTCGGTATCAACCTGAACTTTGGGCGCGGGCTGATAGTGGCCGCGCATCAAATCGCTCCACCACTTCACCATCGGGTCCTTCGGGACTTTCGGGATTTTGCGCCCTACGGTCAGATTAAATCCAATTCGCTTAAGAGGGCTGAGATAGTCGGGGATTCGCGCGAGGATGAGCGTCTCGAGCGGGGTCTTTTCCTTTACTTCTTTAAATTTAGCATAGAAGGCGTCGAGCGTGAGCGCAAAACGGCTTTTCGCGGTATTCAGGTAAAATTCGATTTCTTTGGCTGTGGAAAGGGGATGAATCATGCTGGAGACGGCGCCGAGTTTATTGGCGGCGTAAAAACAAATGACACCCTGTGGGGATGTCGGCATGGAGATGGTGATTCTATCGCCTTTTTTGAGGCCGATAGCGGCGAGCGCATCGGCGCAGTGATCGATTTCTTCCATAAACCTACGGTAAGTAGATGTGGAACCAAGAAAATCGTAGGCGAGCTCGTCAGGCCGCTGCTGGGCGGAACGTTTGACTGCTTCGTACATGGAGATACGTGGATAGTCCAGCGTATGCGGGACCTCTCCGTAAAATTTCAACCAAGGCTTATTTTCGTACATATTTTGACCCCCGGTAAATGTTTTGTATATATAAAACAGGATATGATTATGTAGTCAATCAAAAAATGTTTCTTATTTATGTAACTCCAAAAATTATTTTCTTGGCGAAATTAATTTGCCGTTAGGCTTTAAGTTATGATAGAGGCAGGCATATTCATTAGGACAAGGAGAAGGGAAATGAATGAAACTAAACCAGTCGCCATCGTCACCGGTTCATCCCGGGGTGTCGGCGCCGCGACAGTAAAGTTGCTGGCGAAAAACGGCTATAATGTAGTGGTTAATTATTCCAAAAGCGAAAAAGAAGCCGGAGAGGTTCAGGCGGTGTGCGAATCCTTAGGTGCTGAGACTTTGCTTTGCCGGGCTGACGTTGCTGAGGATGGCGATTGCCGGCGCATGGCTCGCGAGGCCATGGACAAATGGGGACGCATCAACGTTTTAGTGAACAACGCCGGGACGACAAAATTCAATGCCCATGATAATCTTGAAGGGTTATCCAAAGAAGACTTCCTGCGCATATACAGCATAAATCTGGTTGGTCCTTACCAGATGATCAGGGCAGTGGCGCCGCATATGAAAGCTGCCGGTAGCGGGGTAGTCGTGAATATAGCCTCAATTGCCGGTGTGAGGGCAATCGGCAGTTCTGTCGCTTATTGCGCCTCTAAGGCGGCGCTGATCAATATGACCATGGCCCTGGCCCGTGTTTTGGGTCCGGAGATTCGAATCAACGCCATATGCCCCGGCTTCATTCAGGGTGAATGGCTAAAGGCGGGAATGGGACAGGAAAGGTATCAAAAAACAAAAAGTCACCTGGAGAGCACGATTCCTCTTAAGCTGACAGCGACCCCGGAGATGATTGCGGCTACGGTCCGTTACTTCATCGAGGATGCTGTTCTTGTAACCGGTGAAACATTGCTGTTGGACGGAGGGCATCACCTTTTATAAATACCGTTTTTATTTGTGAAACTCCAATTCCGAAAGTGTAGCCCGGCGGATGCGCGGTGCAGAGGATAACCTAAAGGTGACTCGTCGGAATTGGTAAGTTGAATCAAGGAGACTCGAATTTCAAAAAAGAAGTGCGGTGAAATTAATAAATCGAATTGATCCCGCAGAAGGCGGGGAGATAATATATACCCATGATAATAATAATTGACACGCAAATAGAACTGCCATATGTTTCGCCTCCCGTCGCACGATGTGATCAAATGATGAAGTTCTCAATAATCTACTCTGAAGGGCAAGCTGTGATAGTATGCTGAAAGTTTGGTTTCTGGAGACCCGGCCGCAATACCTTTTGCTGTCGGTGATATTGGCTTTTTTAGGGGCATGTATAGCCTGGTTTTATAATGATGTTTTGCATTTAGGTTATGCGTTGCTGGCCGGTTTCGGTTTAGTGCTGTCTCACATCAGCGTCAACACTCTCAACGATTATTTTGATTATAAGAGCGGCATAGATCTCAAGACTCAAATAACTCCTTTCAGCGGTGGAAGCGGCATCCTGCGGGCTGGTCTTTTAAAACCAAAGCAGGTTTTATGGATGGGAATAATAGCCTTGTTGCTGGCAACACCCATCGGGATATATTTTGTGTTCTTTCAGGGGTGGTTATTATTGCCATTGCTTATCGTTGCTGCGCTGTGCGTGGTTTTCTACTCGCCGGTGATATTGAAGCATAGATGGCCGGAGTGGTCGGCCGGTTTTGGATTAGGAATGTTGCCCGTATTAGGGACATATTTCGCGCAAACCGGTTCTTATTCTTTGCCGGCGTTTTTTGCCGCCGTACCTTCTTTTATTTTAGTGCACAATCTTCTTTTACTTAACGAGTTTCCTGATGTTGGCGCAGATCAGACAGTTGGACGGAAGACCCTGCCCATTACCATGGGGAAGCCGAAGGCGGCCAAAGTTTTTGCGGCGTTTACCATATTAGTCTATCTCTGGATTATCGGAAGCGTTATAGCCCGGATAACACCGGCCTGGACATTGATCGGCCTGCTTACCCTGCCCGTTGCCGTCAAAGCGATTCGCGGTTCCTTAAAACCGGATGATATGACCAGCCTGATTCCGGCCATGAGTGACAACGTGCTGGTTGTGCTGGCAACCCAATTACTGTTGGGTGTTGGTTACATTATGGCGGTAGTTATATAAAGCGGAGGGTTTTTTGGCCGGCAATAGTCAAAACGAATTTCGGCGCAAGTCGCTGTCTCCTATGTTTAGCGGGATAACCAGAAGCTATGACCTGATTAATCATGTTTTTACCTGGGGCATGGATAGGCGCTGGCGGGGTAAACTAGTTGCGGAGTGCCTGAAGCTAAATCCGGAAAAAGTATTGGACATTGGTTGCGGCACCGGCGATCTGACGATCAATATTGCCCGCCATGCCAAGGGGAATCTGCATGTTACCGGCTATGATTTCAGCCGCCCTATGTTGGAAATAGCTGCCCAAAAGGCACAGGCGGCGGTACCGGATAAAAAAATATCCTTTATTTACGGCGAAGCGGCGCAAATGCCCTTTCCCGATGCTTATTTTGATTGTATCGGCATTTCTTTCGCTTTTCGCAACCTTATATACAAAAATCCGCTGGCGGAGAGGCATATTGCCGAGATAGTAAGGGTGCTCAAACCAGGCGGCAGCTGCCTTATTGCTGAATCCAGTCAGCCGCGAAACAAGCTCATCCGCTGGCTTAGCCATCTTTATTTGCGCACTTATGTGTATTGGGCGGGTATGTTAATTTCCGGCGATAAGAAGGCTTACAAGTATCTTACAGAATCAACTATAAATTTTTACACGCCGGAAAAATTGGAAGAACTTCTACTTGCCTCCGGTTTCCGGCAAGTTTATCACCAACCGCTTTTTTTCGGGGCCGCCGGAATCTATCGGGCGCTGAAATAAACAGAAGATATATATTTGGAGATGAGAATGATCATTGTTACCGGCAGCATTCTTGCCAAAAGCGACACTAAAGATAAACTGCTTTTGCTGAGCCTGGAACATTCGCGGTGTTCACGTACCGAGCCGGGTTGCCTTCTTCATGGTGTGCATCAAGATTGCGAAGATTCACTGCGCCTTGTGTTCGTTGAAGAGTGGTCTGATCGGGACTCGCTCGCGGCACATTTTGCTTTGCCTGCTTCCCGCGCTTTTGTGAAAGAGGCGTCAATGCTCGCCGCCGAGCCGCCGAAGCTGAATGTTTATGAGACGCTTCCTATCAAGGTGCAAATTTCTACACAGCTTTATGATTAAATCCTTATAAAAAAGGGATAATCCCGCCTATCCAAATCAATTGTTTAACTGTATCTACCCATGATTAAACGCTATCCTTGACTTGCGGCTTTGGGGCGTATATACGAATTAAGTTTTCCAAACCGGAGACAGACAGAAGAGCATTGAGATTATATGGGTAAAGGAGAGATTTAAGTGGATAAAAAAAGTTCAACTACGGATCTTGCGGCCATGGAATATTTTTTTAATCCTCGTTCTATCGCGCTTATTGGCGTGTCCAAAGATATCCGCAAGCCCAGCGGGAGATCCTTGAATGCTCTCCTTAAATGGAACTACAAGGGCAAGTTATATCCAATCAATCCTAATTACACGGAAATCCATGGAGTTAAATGCTATCCGTCGTTATTGGAGATACGCAGCGACGTAGATATGGTTATTATCAGTATTCCCGCACAATCGGTGCTGGCGGCACTACAACAGTGCGTCGTGAAAAAAGTCAAGGCTGTGGTGCTCTTCACTTCGGGATTTTCCGAAGTCGGCCCGGAAGGCAAAGCCCTGCAAGAGCAAGTGTCACAACTTTCCCAAAAAAATAATCTGAGGATATTGGGCCCCAATTGCGTCGGGCTCGTGAATTTGAGCAATTCGGTAATGGCTTCCTTTGCCAATATTGTTGATTTGAAGCCGGTCTATCCGATGTCTCTGGGGTTCGTCACGCAAAGCGGCGCTTTCGGGACTTTGATCTTCGCCCAGGCGGTTCAGGCAGGTGTCGGTTTCAGCTCCTTTGTCAGCGTCGGGAATGAAGCCGATACGGAATTTTCCGATTTCCTTTCTTATCTTTTGACTACTCCTGAAACCAAGGTTATCGGCGGATATTTGGAAGGCGCGAAAAACGGTGCTAAATTCCGCAAGGCAGCCCAAAACGCTCTGCAGTTGAAAAAACCAATTTTGATAATGAAAGTAGGTCGGACGCAATCCGGTGCCAGAGCGGCATCATCCCATACCGGTGCTCTGGCTGGGGACGATAAAATTTATGACGCATTTTTCCGTCAAATGGGAATAATCCGCATCGAAACGTTAGCGGAACTGACATCTTTCGTTATCGTTCACCGCGGCGGCCGCATGCCCGAAGGTAATAATATCGGTATTCTTTCCATTTCCGGCGGGGCGGGTGTTATGATGGCGGATAAATGCGAATCGTTGGGGCTAAATGTGCCGGAATTCACGGGTGAGACGCGCCGCCTACTGGAGGCATATCTGCCCCCCTTTGGTTCCGCCAAAAATCCGGTGGATCTGACTTCGGCGGTGGTGGCGGAACCGGAAATGCTCGGTCACTGTCTGAGAGCTCTGGTGGCGGATGATAATATTCATATGATAACAGTGGCCATGGGTTTTATGCCGCACAGCGCGCCCATTCTGGCCAAAGACCTGATCGAAATTTATCAATTGACAACCAAGCCTATTATACTCACAACTTATAATATTTCTGCTTCGGAAGTGATCGCCAAAGCGATTAAGTCGATCGAGGACGCCGGTATGCCGGTGTTGAGGGATCACTTGCACTCCATTCAGGCGATGAGTAATCTGGCCCGTTACAGCGCCAAGGTCAGAAGGACTGCGGATATTAAAACGGATAGGCAGGCGATAAAACCGGATAAAGAGGCCCAAAAGATAATAAAAAATCCGGATGCCTTATCAGAATATGAAGCAAAAAAAGTTTTGACCGGCTATGGAATACCTGTAACCCGGGAAGTGCTGGCGGAATCCGCAGATCAGGCGGTAGAGTCAGCCCGGCAAATCGGATACCCGGTGGTCTTAAAAATTCAGTCCGCGCAAATTACGCATAAGACGGAAGCCGGAGGTATTAAGCTAAATGTAGCCGGCGACGCGGAAGTTCGTGCTGGTTTTAAGGAAGTTATATCCAACGCTAAAAAATATATGCCGGAAGCTAAAATACAGGGCGTTCTGGTTCAGGAAATGTTGAAGGATGGAGTCGAGGTAATTATCGGTACGACTAAAGATCCGGTATTTGGTCATGTAATTATGTTTGGGCTCGGCGGCATTTTTGTGGAGGCGCTTAAGGATGTTTCTTTTCGGATCGCGCCGCTCAACCGCGTCGATGCGCAAGAATTGGTAAGTGAGATTAAGGGCTACAGCGTACTCACGGGGATAAGGGGCAAACCGCCTGTAGATGTGGATACGCTGGTGGATATAATTTTAAAGGTTTCCCGTTTGGTAACTGACTATAAAAATACCATAAAAGAGTTGGACATCAATCCACTGGTGCTTGACGCCTGCGGCGCGAAAGTTGTGGATGCTTTGATTATTAAAAAATAAAATATCGACAATCTTGTAAAAGTGAAAAGGGAGCGGCAAAAATATTGGACAAAGATAAACTGAAAAAGACAAAAACTGCCCAGGATAAATGGGAAAAGGAAATACTGCAAAAATCACTGAGCCGTGAAAAGGAGCGCAAGGAGGTTTTTACCAGCATTTCCGGCACGCCGATAGAAAGGCTCTACACTCCGCTTTCAACCGCCAGCCTCAACTATAGCGAAGGGATTGGTTATCCGGGACAGTATCCTTTTACCCGCGGCGTCCAGCCCACAATGTACCGGGGACGCTTCTGGACAATGCGCCAATACGCCGGGTTCGGCAGTGCCAAGGAGAGCAACGAGCGCTACCGCTATCTTCTTAAGCAGGGTCAGACCGGTATCAGTGTGGCCTTTGACCTTCCCACTCAAGCGGGTTATGACAGCGACCATCCTCTTTCCATGGGCGAGGTCGGCAAAGTTGGTGTGGCCATCGATTATATCGGAGACATGCGCGTCCTGTTCAATAAGATTCCTCTGGATAAAGTTACGACATCCATGACGATCAATGCGCCGGCCACCGTGCTTTTGGCCATGTATCTGACTGTCGCGGATGAGCAGGGGGTTTCCTACGATAAACTCGGCGGTACGGTGCAAAATGATATTCTCAAGGAAATTACCGTCCGCGGCCAATATATTTATCCTCCTCAACCAAGTATGAAACTTACTGTGGATTTGATCGAATATTGTTTTAAGAATGTTCCCCGGTGGAACTCCATCAGTATCAGCGGGTATCATATACGGGAAGCCGGTTCTACCGCGGCGCAGGAGGCAGCCTTTACCATCGCGGATGGTATTGCTTATGTTCAGGCCTGCATTGACCGCGGCCTGGATGTAGATGCCTTTGCTCCGCGACTCAGTTTCTTTTTCAATGCTTTTACTAATGTTGTAGAAGAGGTAGCCAAATTCAGGGCGGCGCGCCGTTGCTGGGCCAAAATAATGAAAGAACGTTTCAGCGCTAAAGATCCGCGCTCCATGATGCTGCGCTTCCATGTGCAGACGGGAGGCGTTACTCTTACCGCGCAGCAGCCGTTAAACAATATTGTTCGGGTTACGCTGCAGGCTTATGCCGCGGCGCTGGGTGGTTGTCAATCACTGCATACCAATTCTTATGATGAAGCCCTTTGTTTGCCTACTGAACAGGCGGTAACGGTTGCGTTACGCACCCAGCAGATTGTAGCCGAAGAAAGCGGCGCCACCGATTCAATTGATCCGCTGGCTGGTTCATATATGATTGAAGCCCTGACCGATAAAATTGAAGCGCAGGTAAACGAGCATCTTCAAAAAATAGATGAAATAGGCGGAACGCTGGCCGCAATCGAGCAGGCCTATATTCAGAAGGAAATCCAGCAAAGCGCCTACCGTTTCCAGAAAGAAATTGAAAGCAATGAGCGAGTTTATGTCGGTATCAATAAGTATACCATGGAGGAGCCGGCTTGCACGAATCTCCTGAAAATTGATATGAAAGTAGGGGAGATGGAGGCAAAAAAACTGCGGGAAATGCGCGCTAGGCGCGATAATGCAAAGTGGGAAAAAGCGTTGGAGAAGTTGAAACAGGTTTCTCTCGCCGGCGAAAATGTAATGCCTGCTGTTATCGAAGCAGTAAAAGCCGAAGCAACCATCGGTGAAATCTGCAATGTATGGCGCGAGATTTACGGAGAGTATAAACCAAAACAGTTCTTTTAGATAGACTATTGAAAAATACCCGTATACGGCGTTTCCTTAGTCTTTGTCGCTACGACGTACGTACAGAAGTACGCCTCACTCCTCAGACTTTCGGAGGCCTTGTATCCGAATATTTTTGAATAGTCTATAATTTGATAGTGCAAAGACCATTATCGGAGGATTATTTAATGGGAGGTAAAAGAAAAATCAGGATAGTTCTAGCCAAACCGGGCTTGGACGGGCATGACCGCGGAGCAAAGCTCTTGGCAAGAATTTTTATGGAAGCGGGCATGGAAGTGATTTATACGGGCTTGCGGCAGACTCCCGAAATGATTGTTGCCACCGCCCTGCAGGAAGATGCCGACGTGGTGGGATTGAGCAGTTTGTCCGGTGTGCATAATTATTTTTTCCCCAAAGTTATGGAACTGCTGCGGCAAAAAGGCATGAAAGATGTTCTGGTGGTAGGCGGGGGCATTATTCCTGATGAAGATGTTGCGGAGTTGAAGAAAACCGGCATAGCGGAAATTTTTGGACCCGGAACACCCACGGAGCAAATCGTTAATTTCATCCGGACGCACGCGCGAAAGCGCGATTAGAAAAAACCTTCAGGGAGAAAACATGAAAGTTCTGAAAGTCGATCATATTGGTGTCGCCGTAAAAAGCATTGACACGGCAAAACAACTTTACAGCCGGTTTCTCGGTCTTAGTCATGCCGGAAGTGAAACTGTCGCGGAGCAGAAGGTAATCACGGCTTTTTTTCCGGTCGGCGATACGGAAGTCGAACTTTTGGAATCCACTTCTCCCGATGGACCCATCGCGAAATATCTAGAAAAGAAAGGGGAGGGGATTCAGCATATTGCCTTCCGTGTGGAAAATCTGGAAGAAGCGTTGGTTGAACTCAAGGCCAAAGGAATTCAGCTGATTGATGAAAAACCGCGTCGTGGGGCTGGTGGGGCAAAAATCGCGTTTCTCCATCCCCGGTCCACATTTGGCGTTTTAATCGAACTTTGCGAAAAGAAATAAGATGCGTTTCGTAAGAAGTATAAGGCATACGTGTTGCTTTTTGGAGTTAAACGTCATCTTAAATTTTTATCAGCAAGCGAATAAAAAATAGCTTGACTAGGGAAAGTTGATTTGTAATTATCTCCGGCGGTGAGTGTGTTACCTAATTTCTGCTATTTCCAAAATTAATATTGCACGCTTCCGCATAATTAAAAAGAGAACTCGTGCAGCCACGATAATTATAGAAAAAATAGATGAGTCATAAAAGGATTATCTGGCATATCGAGCTTTCGTAAAGTGAAATTTTTATAACATTAATCTGAGGAGGGAGGTAATATTATGAGGAAGAAAGCAGCGCGTCCTGCAAAAAAGAAAAAGGTTAAGTCTTTGGTTAAGAAAAAGAAAGTTACTCGTCGTGTCAAGAAAAAGAGAGCGGCGCTTACAGTTAAAAAGAAAAAGGTAGCGCGCCCGGTCAAAAAGAAAAAAGTTAAGTCTTTGGTTAAGAGAGAGAAAGTTACACGTCCCGTCAAGAAAAAGAAAGCGGCACGTCCGGCAAAGAAAAAGGTACCCCCGCCGGTTAAAAAAGAAAAAGCGGCAGCTCCGGCTAAGAAGAAAATAACATATCAGGATAAGCCATGGGTTGCCCATTATAGCCCGGGCGTTACGGCAACGGTTAAGTATGAAGAATTACTGTTAACTGACAATCTTGAAATTGCGGCACGGGATTTTCCACGAAGAACAGCGTTTGTTTCACAAGACTATAAGATCAGCTATGCTGAATTGAAAGATATGGTATACCGTTTTGCAACCTGCCTGACTGCTTTTGGCATCAGAAAAGGCGACAGTGTCGCCATCCATCTCCCCAATTTGATTCAAACAGTTGCCGCCTATTATGCAATACTGAAGATCGGCGGAAAAGCTGTTATGAACAATCCCTTATATACTCCTGCGGAACTTGAGCATCAATTCAATGATTCGGAATCCAAGGTTCTTATCACGCTTGATCTGCTGGCAAATAACATGATTGATCTGAGGCCTAAAACTAAGATAAAACAGATAGTGTATGCGTCACTGGGTGATTATATCCCCTCCTCAACAGATCCAGCCACGGTATTGGCTGTTAAACCAAAAGAGGCTCCGGATGTTTACGGCTGGAAAGACGTCATTGCGAAATATCCCCCAAATCCCCCGCAGGTAAATGTTAATTTTAACGACATTGCCCTCCTGCAGTATACCGGCGGCACTACGGGTGTTTCCAAGGGGGCGATGCTAACCCATGCTAACCTGAGCAAGCAGTTGCAACAGATAAAAACAACGGATCCAAAAACATATAAAAATTCGATAACAAGCGA
>JBEKMF010000159.1:0-4413 GCA_050008655.1 Smithellaceae bacterium | reverse complement strand
CGGAGGGCAGTAGAAAAGAGATTTGTTCTTCGTTCGGCGAGCCGGAAAAGCCTCAACCTGTAAAAATATGCAATGTGCCGGCAAAGCATAATGATGAGCCGGAAAAATATGGTGAGATTGACCCGGCGCTCGTGTCATCTTACATCAAGGCCGGTATCATGAGAGGTGATAGGCTGCACCGCTGGCTGACCAAGGTTGTTGATCAGACAGTACTTCCGCCAGCCGGAGAACTAAACGATGAAGAATATGCGGCGGCAATGCGTTTTGTTCAAAGAAGTGATGTTTCACCGGTAATGTTCAGGCCGGGCAATCTCTATATAGAGCAGCAGATATCGGATACGGATAGTTTTGGTATCGTGGATAGAATGATTATGTCGGATAATCTGATTACGATTATTGATTATAAATCCGGTTCCCTGAGAGGGCTCAAGCAAAAATACGATGAACAACTCAGGCGTTACACAAAGATTATGGAAACGCTCTATCCGCAAAGGAAGGTCGAATATTATATGCTTTCAATAGATATTTGATGAGTTCGCGGTGTCTATTCCTTTTTCCTGCGCGGAATAAATTCACGGGTCGTTCAAAATAATGGAGTCTATCTTGATCGGCCTAGTGAATTGTTCCTGCAATAATTGTAAAAAACTTTTTTGAATATTTCTGATAAGAGCTTGCTTTAATTCTTCCTTTCCAGTCCCGTTATTACCTTTTTATCGGCTTATTTATCTTTTAGTCGCCGGGGGGTTTACAATGTCTGAGGTTTATGTAAATAATTGCCAAACTTACGGAGAAAAGGAGAAATTATGTTCGAATGCATTTATGTAGACTTATGTCTGGGTCTTCTGAAAGGAGAGATAATATGGCTTTAATCGAAATGAAAAACATCACCAAAGATTATCATCTGGGGGAAACGGTAGTGCACGCGCTAAGGAAGATTGATCTGCAAATCGATAAAAGAGAGTTTGTGGCGATATGGGGACCATCCGGTTCCGGCAAAACCACACTCCTGAATCTGATCAGCGCCATTGATGAACCGACCACAGGGGAACTGGCGATTGCCGGTAAGGATGTTCGATCATTGACGGATAACCAAAAGAGTGAACATCGCAATGAAACAATCGGTTTTATCTTTCAAGGGTTTAACCTGGTTCCGGTTCTCTCCGCACTGGAAAATGTAATGTTGCCGCTGCAGATTAAAGGCGCATCGGCAGGAGAAGCCAGGAAGCAGGCTTTGAGCCGCTTGGAGGAAGTTGGTTTAAGCGAACTTATCCATAATCGCCCGGCGAAAATGTCGGGAGGACAACAACAAAGGGTATCGATCGCGCGGGCGCTGGTGAACAACCCCTCACTGGTGATTGCCGATGAACCTACAGCCAATCTGGATTCCGAAACCGCCCGGATGATCATCGACCTCATGCGTGAGTTGAATGAAAAAGACCATACTACTTTTATTTTTTCCACACACGATCAAAGGCTGCTGGACCGCGTCAAACGACTGGTGCGCCTGGAAGATGGAAAGATAGTTGATGGAGGAACAAAACAATGATGAAATGGATAAAACTGGCGGTTCGGAATATTTTTAGGAACAAGCGCCGCTCTTTTGTTACGCTGCTGGCAATCGGTGTGGGTTTTGCCGCGATCAATCTCTTTTATGGTTGGATCCATCATTCGTATTACGGGTTAAGGGTTATGGCTGTTCAAGCAGAGGGCCTGGGTCATTTAAGGATCAACAGAGCCGGTTGGCAAGAGAAGGGGAAGCTGCAACCGGAGAAATATATGTTCTCTAAAGAGGAGACAGAAAAGATTATCAAACTCGCTACGGACGAGAAAGAGGTTGTTCTAGCTACTCCTCAGATACAAGTAACAGGTATTGTAACCAATGGGATCGCCTCGACCATTTTTATCGCTCAAGGTGTTGTTCCTAAGGATGAAAAAACGATAAAAGGGGGCTGGGCTAATTTCAGACCAGTCAAAGGAAAAGAATTGGATGATCAGAAAAAGTATGGTGTAGAAATTGCTCAGGATTTGGCCAGATATCTCAACCTGACGGCAGGTCGTGACGGGGTTGTCATGGCTTCCACGCTGAGCGGGCAGATGAATGCTTTGGATATCCAGGTAATGGGCGTCTATGATACCGGCTCTGATTTCTCTAATGATAAATTTATGCGCTTCACTTTTGATTTTGCTCAATCCCTTCTTGATACGCATTCAGCGGAAAGAATTGTTGTCTTGCTGAAAGACTGGCAAGACACTGAACGTATGCATACAACGCTGCTGAAGAAGCTTCAAGCTGCCGGTATCGACTGTGAAATTAGGACATGGAAAGAACTGTCTTTATCCTATTTAAAAACGAAAAGCATGCTTGACATGATGTTTTCTTTCCTTTTTACGATTGTCATAGTCATTGTTGTAATGACCACAGTCAATACGATGGGTATGGCCATTCTCGAAAGAACCAGAGAAATTGGGACTCTGCGAGCTTTAGGTTTAAAACGCAGAGGAGTATCGCTGCTCTTTTCTATCGAAGGCGCCCTGCTGGGTCTTTTTGGTAGTTTTATGGGAGTTGTACTGCATTTATGCGTATGGGCCATTATTAAAATTTATCCACCCCAATATACACCCCCGGGTATTTCCACATCTATGTCACTGACTGTGGATCTGGTGCCACAAGCTCTGTTTATCATGATGTTCTGTATGGTTGGGCTTTCTTTATTGGCTGCGATTATACCGGCCAGGCGGGCCGCCAAACAAAACATTGTGGATGCCCTGGGACATGTTTAAAAACAAACAAAAAATAGGAGAAAAAAATGAAAACACGATTTGAACAGCGATATTTAATGGCGATGATTTTTGTAGTCATTTATTGTTTAAGTTTTTCTGTTCCTTCTGCTCAGACACAGATGAGTCCCAAGGAAATGCTCCAAAAAGCGGATGAAGCCCGTGGCAACGCCGAAGGAATCCAATGGGAAATCGTCATTGATTCCATTGAGGGGGGACGTGAACAGCATAGAATATTTCGGGTAAATGCCAGAGGTTATAATTCTTTGGCCGAGACTCTGGCCCCGGCTAACGTGAAGGGTCAAAGGTTATTGATGCAGGATCGCAACATGTGGTTTGCCAAACCGGGGCTCTCCAAATCTGTTCCCATCTCTCCGCGGCAAAAGCTGATGGGCGGCGCGGCCAATGGTGATATTGCCTCCACTAACTACTCGGGTGATTACAAAATCACCCACACGGCGGAGGGCAAAGTAGATGATGAAGCTTGTCTGATGTTGGACTTACAAGCGGTGGATAGCAGGGCTACTTATGACCGGATTAAATACTGGATATCCAAGGAGCGTCTCGTGGGGCTTAAAGCTGAATTCTTCACAGTTTCCGGTAAAATGTTTAAAACGGCCACATTCGAATATAAAAACAGCATTACCATTAATGAAAAACCGCGGGAATTTATCTCCCAAATGATTATTACCAGCGCCATAATTAAAGAAGATGTAACGACTATGCATTATAGCAATCCTGTGCTCAAAAAAGTCCCCGATGCCATTTTTAACCTGAACCTGCTGACGAAATAGGACTTTCCAATGAGATCAAGCTGCGTAAAGAAGATTTTTTCAGTAATCATTTTCTTATTGACCACCTGCTGGGGATGGTGGCCGCAGGTTGCCGGCGCCGATGATGCTGAAGATGCAAAACCTTCATTTATCCAGAAATTCAGCGAAGGCTTTTCCGCAGATTGGCGAATTATGGCTTACGGAATTGTTCAGGAACTGGCCAATTCTTTTCAGAATCCCAATAATAACTTTTTGCAATTGCCACATTACACGGCAAATCTGGAATTGCGTCCCGATCTGCGACTGAACCTGGAACAATTGGAGCTTAGCATAAAACCCAGAGCAAAGTTAGAGTTCGATATTTGGAAGGAGGGGATACGCCAGGGTGATACCCAATGGATAAGTGATGCGTATGTTAACGAATGGCTCGCGCGATTGAAAGCCAGGGAGAATCTGTTCATATCCTATGGCCGGGAAAATCTACAATGGGGGCCTTCATTTCTTTTTTCTCCTTCCAATCCTTTTTTTCAGGATAACGGCCGCAGCAATCCCTTCCTGGAAGTGCCCGGAATGGATTTTGCCCGTGTGGTTTGGATTCCACACAGCTTGTGGACGATATCATTTATGGTTAACACTGATGAAGGGCGCAATACGCTTTTGGGTCCTGATCCCTTCGAAAAGACTTATGCCTTGAAGTTAGATTACACGGACCGGGAGTATTATGCTTCCGTAATTCTCTCTGATAAGGATTATAAAAAAACTTTGGGTTTTTTCAGTGGATGGACTGTTTCTGACGCAGTGTTGCTCTATGGTGAAGGAAGTTTAACCCAGGGAAGCAATGCTTTATACGCCCAAAAGGATA
>JBEKMF010000158.1:0-4435 GCA_050008655.1 Smithellaceae bacterium | reverse complement strand
GAGGAAAGACAAAAGATAATTTCCGGAAATAACGAGGCGGCCTATTACAGCGGCCGGGTGCTGTCTTCCCAGTTCTTCATCGGGGCAGAATTCCCGAAGTACTTCGGAATGATTGAATGCATTATGACTAATGAGGGCGCCGCGATTAAATCCGTCTCGGAGAACTTCACCGGAGCGCCGAAAGAATAAGCAAAATTATCTATCAGCTAAAAAGGGGTTGGCTCGAAATGAGCCAGCCCCTTTCTTTTTTTAATAAGTGCGCATTCCGCCAATTTATATAATGGATTATTCCCTGATTCGTTTTTTCAGTTCTTTAATGAGAGTATTGAGGACATCGCTGGCATCGGCAACGATGGCGACATCGGCCATTTTCATCATTGTCGCCTGCGGGTTTTTATTGACAGCAATAATGAAATCCGCTTCGCCCAGGCCGGCAGTATGCTGAATGGCGCCGCTGATGCCGAAGGAAAAAAGAATCTTCGGTTTGATATGCTTGCCGGCCTGTCCCACCAGCGCCCCGTGATCAGCCCAGCCGGCATAAATTACGGGCCTCGTGGCGCCGACACCCCCTCCCAAAAGCTTGGCCAGTTCATGAAGTCTATTAAAATTATTTTTATTACCCATGCCTCGGCCTCCACAAGCGATAACGGCGGCGCTTTCTATGGAGTGTTCCCTCTCTGCGGATCGCTCATACTCCACCAGACGAACACGGGGTGCGGGCAGATTTTCCATCAAAGGCAAGTGTTCGACCAATGCCTTCCTTTTATAGTTGTGCGGTATTTCCTTGAATGTTCCGGGATGCACCGTGGCCATCTGGGGACGATGCCGCTCCGTAATGATTTCCGCCAGCATGTTACCGCCGAAAGAAGGCGCTATTTGCAGCAATAATCCTTCTTCCGTGATATTCAGCCCCACGCAATCGGCGGATAATCCTGTCTTCAGACGCTTGGCCAGCCTAGGCGCAAATTCACGGCCAAAGTCCGTGGCGCCGATCAGGATAATCTCCGGGTCTCTTTCCTTCGCTAAATTTTCGATGATTGCCAAATATCTTTCCGTACTGTAGCTTTTCAAGAGAGGATGATCAATCGCCAGAATTCTATCGGCTCCGTGAGCTGTGTATTCCATAATCCATTCGCCTATTTCGTGACCAAAAACCAAGGCGCAAACCTCCGCCTTGATTGTTTGCGCAAGATCAACCGCTTTGGAAATCAACTGTAAAGTTACCCGGTTTTGATAATAGTTGCGATAATCGCCGAATACCCAGATGCTTTTTTTCTTACTTTTCATGCGCCTGTTTAACATCCTCTATAGATTTGCCTATGGCCGTACTGATTTTTCTTTGATATTTATTGAGAAATTCCGTAACCACGGTAGCCGCCGTTCCTTGCAAAAGCACGTTTTCTTTCTGGGCCTTCCTTAAAAAAACTTTGCGCACCTTAGTGCGGGAACCCTGATTTTCCATTACTGCGGCGTTTATACCGAGATCCCCGGCATCAAGAATAATGACACTATTTTCGTCAAATGAATTTTCTAAGCCTACAAGCGTCGTGTAGCGTGGTTCGTAATTTTCCATGGAGACGGTAACCAGCGCTGGAAATTCCATCTCCAGTGTTTCGCGGAAATTATCGACGAGTCTGCGGACGCGCAACGTCCGGCCGTTAATTTCCAATTTCTCGACATATGCCGCGGCGGGTAAATCCAATTTTTCAGCTAATTGCGGGCCGACCTGCGCCGTCTCGCTGTCGGAGGTATAAGCGCCGCAAAGGAGCAGATCGAATTTCGGACACTCTTTTTTTATTGCTTCCGCCAAAATCCAGGAAGTGGCAAATGTATCGGAGCCTGCTAAAAGCCTATCGCAAATAAGGATAGCTCGATCCGCGCCTAAGGCCAGCGCTTCACGCAGAACTTCCTGGGCTGCCGGCGGCCCCATGGTTATCGCGGTAATGTTTGCAGAATATTTTT
The DNA here is from genome assembly GCA_050008655.1 of Smithellaceae bacterium. Taxonomy (GTDB): domain Bacteria; phylum Desulfobacterota; class Syntrophia; order Syntrophales; family Smithellaceae; genus UBA4810. The sequence continues at coordinate 2,473 of JBEKMF010000158.1, read as the reverse complement.
CTTTGATTTGCAAAGCGGCTTCCAGAGCGTGTTTGCAGGCCGGGTTCATCATTCCCGCCGCCAGATCACGCCGCAGCGTGCCGGTTTTTTCGTCCCAGGGCAGTTCCGTTACCATGGGAACTTGTTTTAAACAAACTACCAGATTCAACATATTTCTCTATAATATCATTTGAGATAGCACTGAACGCGCAATGACCAGGCGCTGAATTTCGCTGGTGCCTTCATAAATTTCTGTAATCTTGGCGTCACGAAAATACCTTTCCACATCGTATTCCTTGCTGTATCCGTAACCGCCGTGAATTTGCACGGCCAGCGAGGTAATTTTGGATGCAACCTGACTGCAGTAAAGCTTGGCCATCGCCGCTTCACAGCCAAAAGACGAGCCTTCATCTTTCAAGGAACAGGCTCTATATAAAAGCAGGCGCGCTGCGGCTTGTTCTGTGGCCATATCAGCAATGTAATTTTGAATTGTTTGTAAGGAGGCTATAGGCTTTTTAAATTGCTGTCTCTCTTTGGCATATTTTACCGCGGCCTCATACGCTCCCTGCGCGATACCCAGTGCCTGCGCCGCAACACCGATGCGGCCGTTATCCAGCGTGGCCAAGCCTATTTTCATCCCATCGCCCAGTTTTCCCAGCAGATTTTTTTCCGGCACACGGCAATCTTCCAAAAATAAGGAAGAAACAGGATTGGCGCGCATACCGCAAAGATCTTCCAACTCACCGCGCAAAAAACCGGGAAAGCCGCTCTCCACAATAAACACACTGCTCTGCAGGCGTGTCTGATCGGTATTGGTAAGAGCGAAAATCAAGGACAGATCGCAAATTCCGCCGTTAGTGACAAATATTTTCGTGCCGTTTAATATGAATTCATGACCGTTTTTTACCGCGGTTGTTTCCACGCTTCCCGCATCGGAACCGGCATTGGCTTCGGTCAGGCTGAAAGCGCCGATAATTTCACCACTCGCCAGCTTGGGCAGATAGGTATCTTTCTGCTCCCGCGATGCGAATTGAAGAAATGGATAAACGGCCACGCCGTTGTGCACCGTGATGCACAAGCCTACCGCGGCACAAACGCGGGAGATTTCTTCCACAACTATAGCCGCGCTTATTGAATCCATTGCCGCTCCGCCGAATTCCTTGGGCACTTGCAGGCCGAAATAATTAAGCGCTTTCATTTTTTCAATGACCTCGCGGGGGAACCTGGCATTGCGGTCTATTTCCGCAGAAATAGGGGCAAGTTCTGTTTCCGCAAAATGTCTCACGGAATTGCGGATAAGTTTATGTTTCATGCAAGGATTGAATTGCAACTTACATCTCCTGTTTAAAGCGATATTTTTTGAACAAATAACTTAAAAAAACTGTAAAATCAAGAAAATGAAACAAAAAACTTTTTCTGGAATATCAAAATAAAAACCTTTAACATTACGCTATACTTAAAATGTTTCCATCAGCAAAGGAGAATATCATGAAAAGAAGGGCAATGGCTGAGTACCAAAGCTATTGAAATCATTCCCAACTTTTTAAACGTTTTCCTTAATATCGAATTTCAGCCGCCTTTTCCTTATTTAAATAATACCGGCCCTGAAAAGTTTTGCAGACTATTTCGCTTAAAACGAGCATCTCCAACGCTTTAGGGCGATAATCACGATAGCCTACTTTGAAATAATTGATTTTATCGTAAGGTAAATCCACGGCGGTTGCGGCATTTATCGCCCCCCTCTCTTCCAGTTCTTTCATGATTGCCAGAGATACCTGTTTTGTCCACCAGCCGGTACCTAACATAGCCAAAAGATAAACAACGAGCACGGCGAAAATACCGATAATTATCTGCATTGATTCCGGCATGAATTATATACCTGATAATAATTTTGTTAATTCTTAAACAATTTATTTTAATTGAGCAAGGATTTAATTGCCTATTCCTGTCTTGTGATCAGCTTCTTTTGAATCTTACGAATAAAATCATGATATATTGCTTTTTTAGTTATAATTGTTATTATAATGACTAGCAAACAGGAAATTCTGAAAAGAAAGGGGCGAAATATGAAAAAAAACAAAATGCTGAAGAAAAAGAAACCCTTAAAGAAAACTAAAAAAGTAAAAAAAGTTAAATCCTTGAAAAAGATTAAGACCGCAAAAAAGGCCAAAACTCCAAAAAAAAAGGTCGTAAAAAAAGCACGAGCCTTAGAAAAACCTAAAGTAATCAAAAAAGTTAAACCTGTAAAGAAGGTTAAAGCAGTCAAAAAGGCCACGGCCCCGAAAAAACCTCCGGTGAAAAAAGTTCCGGCTCCGGCAACCCCTGCCATACAAGATTTGCAAAAGCAAAAGGTCAGGTTTACATTACATCCCTATCAATACGAAGAACCGGGCGGCACAAAACTATCGGCAATGAAATTGGGAGTTGACGAGCACATCGTTATCAAAACGCTGGTTATGGAAGATGAAAACGCAAAGCCTCTGATTATTTTAAT
>JBEKMF010000157.1:0-4494 GCA_050008655.1 Smithellaceae bacterium | reverse complement strand
CCGAATATACGCAGTAAATCATCCTGCAAAGAAAGATAAAAGCGGGAAGAACCATCATCGCCCTGGCGTCCCGAGCGGCCTCTTAATTGATTGTCGATACGGCGGCTTTCATGACGTTCTGTGCCTAAAATATGCAGGCCACCTATGTCGGCAACTTTTTCGCCTAAACGAATATCCGTCCCGCGACCGGCCATATTGGTAGATATGGTGACCATGCCCGGCTGTCCGGCCTGCGCTACTATTTCGGCTTCTTTTTCATGATTTTTAGCATTCAAAACATAATGCTTAATACCAGCACGGGTAAGATATTTACTTAACAATTCCGATTTTTCGATGGAAATAGTTCCAATCAACACCGGCCTTTTCGCCTTATTCAGAGCCCTGACTTCTTCGATAACAGCCTTAATCTTTTCTTTTTCAGTTTTGTAAATAAGATCATTATTATCTTTACGAATCATCGGCATATTCGTCGGCACGACAACAACATCCAAATTATATATTTTCTTAAACTCCGCCGCTTCGGTGTCCGCAGTTCCTGTCATACCGGCCAGTTTTTTATACATCCGGAAATAATTTTGAAAAGTTATTGAAGCCAGTGTTTGATTTTCCCTCTCCACTTTTACTCTTTCTTTTGCTTCCAGTGCCTGATGCAAGCCATCACTGTAACGCCTTCCGGGCATAACTCTTCCGGTAAATTCATCAACAATTATAACTTGCCCATCCTTCACGAGATAATCGACATCCCTTTTAAACAGAGTATGTGCGCGCAGAGCCTGATTTACATGGTGGACAATTTCAATATTTCGCGGCTCGTAGAGATTTTGTACATTCAAAAATCCCTCCACATGTGCGACCCCTTCTTCCGTAAGCACAACCGTACGGCTTTTTTCATCAATGGTATAATCTTTATCTTTTTTTAATCGCGGAATTATCTGATTAATTTTAATGTATTTATCCGTTGATTCTTCGGATGGACCGGAAATAATCAAAGGGGTTCTGGCTTCATCGATCAGAATACTGTCCACTTCATCCACTATGGCATAGTTAAATTCGCGCTGAACATAATCCTCAAGATTGAACTTCATATTATCGCGAAGATAATCGAAACCGAATTCGTTATTAGTACCGTAGGTGATATCGGCCTGATATTCTTTTCTCCGTTCGTCATCATCAAGGCCGTGGATGATTACTCCCACACTTAAACCTAAAAATTGATAAATAGGTCCCATCCATTCCGCATCTCTTTTGGCTAGATAGTCATTCACCGTAACAACATGACAGCCTTTTTCTTCCAGCGCATTGAGATACAAAGGCATGGTTGCGGCAAGTGTTTTTCCTTCGCCTGTTTTCATTTCCGCGATTTTCCCTTCGTGCAAGACAATTCCACCGATTACCTGAACATCAAAGGGCCGCATTAATAAAGTGCGGCGCGATACTTCTCTGGCCACGGCAAACGCCTCTGTCAGAATATCATCAAGGCTGGAACCATTTTTCAACTTTTCCTTAAAATAAGGGGTTTTCGCCCGCAATTCCTCATCCGACAAAGACATCATTATCGGCTCGAAATTATTTACTTCATACAACAGCAATGAATACCGCTTCAATTCGCGATCATTCTTCGTTCCTACAATTTTTTTCAATATCATTTCGATCATTGATAACCCTAACCTTACTAAAAAAAAACCGGCATATTTACCGGCTGATTCGACAAGATTAATTTATTAACAATAAAATATCAGGCCATGAGGCGGAATTTTCAGCAAAGAAAGCGAGTATTTTTATTTTGTCCCTTAATTTTCACCATAAGATGATAATCGCATTTTGCACTTGCGCTTTTTAGAATTTATTTTTCAAGTACCTTTGTGGATTGACAGGCACCTTATTAACAAAAACAGCGTAGTGAAGATGCGAACCTGTACTGCGGCCGGTATCGCCGACATAGCCGATTACGTCCCCTCTTTTAACTCTTACTCCGTATTTTGCGGTTATCTTCGATAAATGAGCGTAAGCGGTAACCAATCCGTGCCCGTGATCTATTCTTACTAAATTGCCGTCTTGAGAATGATAAGAAGCATCAATTACCAATCCATCCGCAGTTGCCAGCACTTCTTTTCCATATCTAGTCGCTATATCTATTCCTTTATGAAATTCAACTCCGGAGGAAAAAGGCGATTCTCTTGCGCCAAAACCAGAAGTTATCCAGCCTTTAACCGGCCAGATGGATGGTGTAGCAGCAAGAATTGACTTTTGTTCATGTAAGAAAGCCAATAGTTCGTTGAAACTCTTTTCGCGATAATTAGCATCTTCATTTAACGCGGTAATGTTTTTACGCATCCCATAGATTAACTTATGTTGATCTTTATCCAATAATTCTTGTAATCTTGTTTCAGAGTTAGCTGCTCCGCCAATACCTAATGGTAGTTTTTTATCTCGTCCAGTCTGATGGCTGGCTAAAATTCTAATTTTTGTATCAACCTGTCTGAGTTCTTCCATGCGATCGGAAAATTCATCCACCCGCAGGGCCAAATCTTGAACCTGTTGGGATTGTTCTTTATTTTGTGCCCTAAGCCTGACCAACTCCGCTCTATCTCTCTTAATGCTCGCATAATCATAAATGAAATAAAGGGATATCAGAATGGCTGCAAAAGAAACTACTAAAAAACTGGTGATTAAAAATCTGGGAAGTGATATTTTTTTTACCGCACTGTTTGTGCGCGAAATAACCATTAAAGTAAACAGGTTACCTGACATTTTATCTTTCAATATAGATTTGAAGGGTTGCCACTTTAACATAAGCCTCTTACCTATCATAAAAAAGAGAAAAGTCAAGGATTACTAATCATTAGTCAGTTTTTCTAAGTTATTCGTATTTAAGACCACCTGCTGATGGATTTTTGTATAAAATTAGGGATTTCTTATATTCGTTATCAATACTTATGCCGTTTGTATTTTAGGATGTCAAGAAAATTTTAAGCGCTTTTTTTTAAAACTTTTTACGAAAATATAGACAAACTATTGCCGGTTTGGTGATATTTTTGTAATTGCTCCAATTGGCAATCAAAAATATTTCTTATTGAAATTGCACCTTTTTTCCATTAAAACAATAAAAAAATGGAATGAATCTTTCTGTGAAAATTGCAAAATCTTCAACATTATTTCTCTTATCTTTTCTCGTGCTGGTGATTCTTTCATTATCAGCTTGTTTATCTCGTTCTTTGGCGTTCAATCCTAACTCAGATGCTCTATGGGCATTCCTGCAAGACAAAATCGGTAAATCAAGGCAGGTTCTGCTAGTAACAACTGATACCACATTATTTTTCTTTACCGAACAAAGAGTTTACACCCTGGAAAAAATTAATAATCAATGGAAACCGGTTTTTGAGCCTTTTAATACTGTAATCGGCAAAAATGGTCTTGCCAAGCCCGGAGAAAAAAGAGAAGGAGACGGTAAAACGCCTTCCGGCATCTTTCCTCTCAAAATGACTTTCGGCTATGATGAGTTCATAAAGACAAAAATGCTCTACCGTCAGGCGTTAGCTGATGATATATGGGTTGATGATGTGAATGCTGATGATTACAATCACTGGGTAAAAAAGGACGCTACACAAGCTAAATCCTACGAAAAAATGAAACGCGACGATAGCCTCTACAAATATGGTATTGTCATCGAATATAACACCAATCCGGTTATCAAAGGATATGGTAGCGCCATCTTCTTCCACGTTTGGGGAGGAGAAAATGATACTACGGAAGGCTGTGTGGCGGTTTCCGAAGAAAATATCATTAAAATTCTCGAATGGCTTGATCCGCGGGCAGAACCACTCATTATTATGGGAATTGAAGAAACAACAGGGAGGTTTCCTTGATGAAAGCAAAGATTGTAATTACCATATTAATAATTACCGCTTTGTATTTTCCGCAATTTACGCATATCGCCACCGGCGCGGACAAAATCCCGGAAGGCTTTGTCGATATAAAAGAAGTGATTCCGGAAATCCAACTTGATATTCGCTACTACGGAGCCCATAATTTTGTCGGAGAAAGAGTCGACGGCTATCTGGCGCCCAAATGCATCCTCACCAAAGAAGCGGCGGAAGCGCTCGCCAAAGTACAAAAAGAGTTGGAGTCATTTTCATTGACCCTGAAAGTTTACGACTGCTACCGCCCGCAACGCGCGGTTAATCAATTTGTGCGCTGGGCCCAGGAAATTGACAACACCAAAACAAAAAAGGAGTTTTATCCGACTGTCGCTAAAAAATATCTGTTTAAAGACGGCTATATCGACAGCAAATCAGGTCACAGCCGTGGCAGTACCCTTGATTTGACTATCGTCCCCTTACCTCTTCCCCCGCAACCGGACTACATTCCCGGCCAGAAATTACACGAATGTTACCTGCCAGTAAACAAACGTTTCGGCGATAACAGCATTGATATGGGGACTGGTTTCGACTGCTTCCACGAGCTTTCACATACGGCCAATAAAAACATGGGCCG
>JBEKMF010000156.1:0-4500 GCA_050008655.1 Smithellaceae bacterium | reverse complement strand
GCTGCTACAGATAGCCATAGTAATGTCATCTATCTCGATTATCGCCAACTCGCGGCCCGTATTCTTCTTTTCGATTGGTGCAGCCTTGCTCGGCTCCCTGGTTACACTCAATGGCTTTCTGCTGCTTTTCCGCGTGCCTTTTCTGCATTAACAATAATCGTGCTTTCATAACTGCAAATATTTTAAGGAGATTTTTTATGAACGACGTATATCAAAAACTGGCCCGGCATCTGGATGATCTTCCGGCGGGCTTTCCGGCAACAGAAACCGGCGTGGAAATCCGGATACTCAAACGGTTGTTTAGCCCCAAGGAAGCGGAGATTGCTGCGAGTCTCGGTATGATGCCGGAGACTGCTGCGGCCATTGCCGAGCGTTTGAAGATGGATGAAAAGGAGCTCACGCCGATTCTGCAAGATATGTCCCTGAGGGGACTGATATACAGAGCCGGCAAACCCGGTGAGCCGCTTTACATGAATGCTCAGTTCGTGGTGGGCATATGGGAATTTCAGGTGAACAGGTTGAATCTGGATCTGATCAAGGATTTTAACGAATATTCTCCTTATCTGCTGAACAAGGCCTGGCAAGCAACAAAAACCAAACAGCTGCGGGTAATTCCGATTTCGCAGAGCCTTTCCGCTGATGTTACCACCATGCCTTATGATGAAGCCGAACAAATTATTAAAAAACAATCCAAGATCGTGGTCGTCCCCTGTATCTGTCGAACCGAACATAAAATGGCCGGCAAGGGCTGTGATAGGCCGATTGAAGCCTGCCTGGCGTTTGGCAGCGGGGCTTACTATTATGAAGAAAACGGAATCGGAAGGGATATCAGTAAGGCCGAAGCGCTTGAAATTCTGGCTAAGGGCAGGGAGGCAGGCCTGGTTCTCCAACCGGGAAATTCCCAGAGGCCCGGTAATATCTGCATGTGTTGCGGATGCTGCTGTCAGGTTTTGAAAAACCTGAATAACATGGCGGAACCCGCCAAGGCGGTGCACAGCAATTTTTACGCGGAAGTATCTGCCGATGATTGCACCGGATGTGAGGTTTGCCTGGATCGCTGTCAGATGAAGGCCATTGTGGTCGATGATGTTGCGCTGGTAAAAAAGGAACGCTGTATCGGCTGCGGTCTTTGTGTAACTTCCTGCGCTTTCGAAGCCATCCGCCTTAAGGAAAAAGCGCCGGAAGATCGCTGGACGCCTCCGGCCAATGTCGTGGAGACTTACATGAATATTGCCAGAGAACGCGGCAAAATGTAAGAATAAGAGAAATTAAACCGGAACAAAATCCGCGGCTCGAACTTCTTTGAGCTTTAGCGCCTCTGTGGGGCAGGAAACGGTGCAGACGCCGCAGCCGAGACACTTTTCCGTATTGACGCAGGCGACATCATCATTCACGGAAAGGGCATCGAAGAAGCAGCGCTCCAGACAGGTTTCACAGCCCGAACACAAATCAGGATCAACTACGGCCTGAAAGCGGCTGGGGGCAACCCATTTTTTGGGACCCTTCATTACCGACCAGTTTAAACAACAATCTTTACAGCAATTACAAATGACATGGCCGACAACCTGGCGATTGTCGACAACGTGAACGAGACCCGCTTCTTCGCACTTCCTTATTATTTTCATTGCTTCGCTCTTGGATAGTGTCCTTCCCGTGCCGCGTTCGATGTTGTATTCGGCGGCACGATCCACCTGCATGCAGACTTCCAGAGGTTTTCCGCAGGAGCCGTCGATAACGCGGCAGGAACACTTGGTAACGGACAGGGTTTTGGCATTCTCGATTATCTTCACGACATCATCGTAGGCGAGAATGCGCGATTCGGGTTCGACGCCTTCGTTGACCGGGACCACGCGCATGATAGAGCCGGGCATAAATTCCATGGCTATCCGTCCGTATTCCGGCCACTCCTTTTTCATATACTCTTTCCAGATGTTCAGGATATCTTTTGATATTCCGGGGGTAAGAGATGTGGAATCGTGCAGTTGGGGAATGTTCTTCACGCGATAAAATTTTAGCTCCCCGCCTTTTTTCGCTTTGAAGATGAGCCCTTTGTTGAATAGTGTTTCCATCATGGATTTGATTGTGTCTACGGTGAGCCCCGTTTTCTGGGCGAGTTCCTCGGCTGTTGCCGGCGGCGCGGCGAGAAGTAAAGCTCTCGCCTCATCATCACTCACCAGCGCCGCAAATATTTTCGGGATCAAAGGAGATGCTCCTGCCCCGACCGCCTCCGCCAGTTGCCGACAAAGTTTCGTGTCTGTCATTTAGCTATCCTCCTGCTCAATATTTAATACCAATTCTAACTCAAAGCGCTATCTTTGTTGGCAGCGTCGTCGGCTTCCTCAACGTATGTACAACAATACGCCTCGTTGCCTCCTCCCTGCCGCCTCGATATCATCTTTCATTTAGAATGATATATATGAGTATCGGAATCACGGCCTTCGTGTCAAGAACAAACAGAAGTGATATTGCGCAAAGCCATAAAATTACACTGTTTGCACCATAAAAATAAATATTTCTTGACTTGTAGACGACCGGTCTATTATATTGTCCGGCAAGTCAAAAGCAAAGGGGGAAACTCATGGATAATTACGAACGATTAAGAGAAATTCTTGATGCGCATCCGTCAACAGCGCCGAAAGCAAAGTCGATTGATGAGATACTGCGCACACTTTTCACGCCGGAGGAAGCGGCTCTTGCCGTCAAGATGAGCTACAAAACTAAAAGTCTCGTGAGCATTGCGAAGGCGGCTGGAGTTGCGGATAGCAAAGCAAAGAAAAATCTGGAATTGATGGCGGACAAGGGCATTATTTATTCCAAGAATAAAGAGGGAGAGAAATTCTACGGTCTGCTTCCCCTGATTCCCGGTGTGTTTGAGTTTCCCTTTATGAAGGGTGGCGGAACGCCAATGCACAAACGCCTGGGCCAGCTTTGGGAAGAGTATCATAGTGAAGCGCTGGGTGCATCATTTGCCGGTCACCCGACGCCGCTCATGAGGGTGGTCGCTGTGGAAAAAGCAATTACGCCCCAGGACCGAGTGCATCCCTATGAGGAGGTCAAAAATTTCATCAGCGATGCCAATTACATCGCGCTCACCAAATGCGCCTGCCGAGTAAGCGTGGCCAATTGCGACAAACCTAAAGAAGTATGTCTCATCTTTGGTGAAATGGCGGAGTTCCTTGTGGAGCGGGGTTTTGCCCGCCACATCAGCAAAAAAGAAGGAATGAAGGTGCTGGATCAAGCGGAGGAGGCGGGACTGGTTCATACCAGCAATAACAGTGCTGACCGCGCTAACCTGATCTGCAACTGTTGCCCTTGCTGCTGTACGGTTCTGCGGGGAAGAACGCAATTAAAACATCCCCACGCCTTTGAACCCAGCCGTTTTGAAGCACATGTCAATGCTTCCGAATGTACCGGTTGTGCTATTTGCGCCGACGAGCGCTGCCCCATGAAGGCTATTGCCGTCGTGGACGATGTTGCTATCGTCAATGCGGCCGAGTGCATTGGTTGCGGCTTGTGTGTGACCGGTTGCCCAACAGGAGCTATCGAGCTTAGGGAAAGAAAACAATTGCCCTCTATTCCGGCTTCGATCAAGGATATGGCGGCTAATGTCCTTCAGGAAAAAGAAAGGTTTGAGGCTTTCCTGAAAGTTATGCAAAGCTGATATGTTCTTATGTTAAGGAGAATTAATAATGGCGCGAACCAATACCCGCGAGGAGATCATCCGCAAGGGAGCTAAGCTTATCCATGCTCAAGGATTTAACGCTACGGGTATCCAGCAGATTCTTCAGGCTGTGGGCATTCCCAAGGGTTCGTTCTATTTTTATTTTAAAAGCAAAGAAGATTTCGGGCTGGAGATTATCGATTATTTCAATGCAACAATCAGCGGAATCTTCACGCACTATCTGGGTGACAAAAAAATACCACCCCTGAAACGACTGGAAAAATTATTTGAATATTATGAAAACGCCTTTCAAAAAAACGGCGCTGCCCTAGGCTGTCCTATCGGGAATCTATCGCTGGAGCTCGCCGACACTAATGAACGGTTACGCGTACATCTGGGAGGTGTGATCGAAACGCTCATCGCGCAAATCGAAATGTGCTTGCAGGAAGCCAAGCGCGACAAATCTCTACCGGCCAGTCTGAGTGCAGCTGATACCGCATGCTTCATTTTTCACGGATTCGAAGGGGCTGTCCTGCATATGAAAGTTGTAAAAAGCGTCGAACCTTTTCGCGCCTTCCGAAAATACTTATCCGAATATTGGAAAAATATTAAATCAGCGGGGATAAATTGATAAAAGCAAAATGATCCGGAAATTTTTCCTCAGCAACATAGTAAAATTTGAAATATTATTTAATGAATAAAGGATAAAGTATCGAAATGCATGAGCTGCCGATTACTGAGAGTATTTTGAAGATTGTGTTAAAACACGCCGAGACAAACAACGTCCGGCAGGTGATGTCCATTAATCTGCAGGTAGGCAAGCTCAGTGATCTTGAAGA
>JBEKMF010000155.1:0-4509 GCA_050008655.1 Smithellaceae bacterium | reverse complement strand
GCCTTGATATACGGCACCCATGCCTCTAATATTTGGCCGTGGACAAGCCTGTTGTCAACCCGAACCAGGGCTATATTCAGATCTTGAGCCAATTGATTACCCGAGAGCTTTTTTGCTTAAAATTTCACTGGCCAGGGAAATATTTTTTTGGCCGTATTCTTTAATAAAGCAGGCAAATTCCGGCAAATTCATCTCTTCTTTTAATTCCGATAATTTGAGTAACATTGGTAAATTAACTCCGGTAAGAACTTCAACTTTTCCTTCTTTCATAAACGAAAGCGAAATGTTGGAAGGCGTCCCGCCAAAAAGGTCTGTGAGAATCAAAACGCCCCTGCCCTTGTCCAGTTTCTTTATGGCATTGCCGATTTCTTTTTTTATCTCTTCAACGTCTTTTGTCTGATCGATACTAACAGGCAATATATCATTCAACGGCCCTTTAATTAACTCCGCTGCTTTAATCAGCTCGTTGCCCAAGTTCCCATGCGTAGTAATAAGCACACCGATCATTATTATATTATCCCCCTTTAAGCTCTTTTCAGCCAGGCTCTTAAATTTAAAGCGGTAAGCTAATGGATTGCATTATAATTGTCAAGGTTTATAGACGGACTATCTGAAGGGGAAAAATGAAATATCCACTGGCGTGTAAGTTGTTGTAATAAATCCATATTATCAAATATGCTGCTCTCTTGGATTTCGCAGAGTGTCAGCCAGACCGGATTGACAAGAAATACCTCTTAAAATCGCCCCGGCCAATAAATTTTTACTCGCCCATATATGCATTTCTTTTCGCGAGCGGATGATTCCTGTATAAGTAGGCTCTCTGGTGATAACATTATGTTTAACCGTTTATTGCTCTCGGCTTGACTAAAATATGACTCAAGCATATATTGCCCAAAAGTAATCCGCCAACATAATAATCAGGAAGGTAAAAATGGAAAAAAACTCCTTTGCCGGACTATTAAAATCACAAAAAGACTTCTTTCGGTCGGGGTATACGCGTGACGTTAACTTCCGCGTCGAAGCGCTAAGTAAGCTTAAAAACATTATCCAGGCGCAGGAGGAGGAAGTCTTAAATGCAATATATGAAGATCTTCATAAAGTCTCCGTAGATGGTTATGCTACAGAGATTTCCGGAGTGTATGATGAGATCAAATATGCCCTGGGCAATATTCATTCCTGGACCAAGCCAGAAAAAGTCGAGACTCCCTTTTTTCTTTTGCCCTCTAAAAGTTACGTGCAAAAAGATCCTTATGGCGTAACGCTGATCATATCTCCGTGGAATTACCCGTTTCAGCTTCTGATGACCCCGCTGGTCGGTGCAATTGCGGCCGGAAACACGGCGATTCTTAAACCATCGGAAATTTCAGCCAACACTGCGGCAGTAATAGAAAAAATCATTAATGAAGCTTTTCCTAAAGAATATTTGCATGTAGTGCAGGGCGGCGCAGCGGAAACACAGGCGCTTTTGGATTTGCCTGTCGATTATATATTCTATACCGGCAACTCTTCCGTCGGCAAAATCGTGATGAACGCGGCAGCCAAAAATTTGACTCCCCTCACCCTGGAGTTGGGCGGCAAAAGCCCGGCGATTGTCCATGAAGACGCTAAGTTGACCCACGCGGCGCGTAAAATAGCCTGGGGAAAATTCATCAATGCCGGACAAACCTGTATAGCTCCGGATTATGTTCTGATTCATACAACGAGAAAAGATGAATTTGTGGAAGAATTAAAAAAAGCGATACGTGATTTTTACGGCGAAAATGCGGCGGCTCATCCCCGGTATTGCCGGATCATCAACGACCGGCACTTTCAGCGCCTGAGCGCTTTGCTCGACGCCAAAAAAATTGTGTACGGCGGAAACGCCCATCCGGCTGACCGTTATATTGAGCCCACAATTCTTTATCCTGTGGAATGGAATGAACCGGTTATGCGCGATGAAATATTCGGGCCTGTTTTGCCGCTGCTTTTATACTCCGACCTTGATGACATAATCCGAAAAATTAATGAACGGCCGAAACCTTTGGCGCTTTATCTGTTCAGCGAAGATCAGTCGGTACAAAAAAAAATCACCGAAGAAATTTCTTACGGCGGCGGTGCTATTAACAATACTATCTTTCACTTTGCATCTCATTTTCTACCCTTTGGGGGAGTCGGTTCCAGCGGGATAGGCTCCTATCACGGCAAAGCCAGCTTCAACACATTTACTCATTTTAAAAGCATGCTTCTGAGCTCCAGCAGAATTGATCCTCTAGCCTTAACGTATCCCGACAAAAGCTTCCTGATAAAAATTTTACAAAAGATCAAGTGGTAATAAATTCAGATCACCTGTTCTTTTAATGAGACAACTGACAATATTTTTTTAAACAATAAATAAGCATTAAGCAACAGAATAATTAATTTTTCTTGATCGTGCCCAAAGTTCACAGTTGACGAGTGATGAGAAAAGCGGCATGATTTTCATCTAAAAATCAGAGGGATCAAAGTTATGCTGCACATTGTGGGAATAGATATCGGTTCAGTCGCTCTTTCGGTGGTCACCATTGATGAGAATGGAACGGTGATTAACTCCTCTTATCGGTTTCACCAAGGGGCAATCAACGAAACTCTACACTCTATGCTCGACAATATCGATATTCACCGGGTGGACGGCATTGCCATGACCCTTTCCGGTCCGGAAATTTTAGCCAAAGTTTCCCGTTACGACACGCAGATTGCTATTATTGCCGCGGTAAAAAAGTATCACTCTGAAGTGGGCAGTATCCTGTTTATCGGTGGTGAGAATTTCGGCCTTATCACCTTTACCGATCAGGGTGATTATGAACGCTACCGCTCCAACTCCTCCTGCGCGGCCGGGACCGGCAGCTTTCTCGATCAGCAGGCTAAAAGGCTCAACCTCAAGAGTATCGATACACTGAGCTCCATTGCCTTCTGCAACCGGGAAGCTTCACCCAAAATCGCGACGCGCTGTGCTGTATTTGCCAAGACCGACCTGATCCATGCCCAACAGGAAGGTTATTCCATAGGGCAGATCAGCGACGGTCTCTGCGAAGGGCTGGCTAAAAATGTCATCGATACATTAATGCCCGATCAAAACATCAGAACTCCGCTGATACTTGCCGGCGGTGTTTCCATGAACGAAGCCGTGGTTAAACATTTCCGCAATCTTTTACAGACAGAACCTGTTATCGACGAACATAGCCATCTCTACGGAGCAATCGGCGCCGCGCTTCTTTATTTGGAAGAATCAGTTCCTCAGCAGTTGGCGATAAGCGGATGGGATGATCTTTTCCAAAAAGAGCGAAAAGAAAAGGCCTATGGCTACCCGCCTCTGCAGTTGTCGCTATCGAAATATCCTGAATTCAAAAGCTCTAAGAGTTATCTCTATACGCCGAAAAATAATCATGCGGCTATTGAGGTTGATATTTATGCAAGGTTGAAAGATAAACAGGAAGTATATCTGGGTATCGATATCGGTTCCACCAGCACCAAGGCAGTTTTAATCAACGAAAATAACCATGTGCTTGCGGGCATTTACACTCTTACTTCGGGCCAGCCGGTAAAAGCAATGCAGGCTCTATTGGAGGCAATCGAAAATATTGGCCGAAAGCAAAATTGCAATTTCATTTTTCTTGGCGTCGGCACCACCGGATCAGGACGTAAATTTATCGGCCGCATTATCAAAGCGGACTTAGTCATCGATGAGATCACCGCTCATGCCCGCGCTGCCTATGAACTCGATAATCTTGCTGACACCATCATCGAAATAGGCGGACAGGATTCCAAATTCACCACCATGAAAAACGGCATGGTCACCTCCTCGGTCATGAATAATGTTTGCGCCGCGGGAACAGGCAGTTTTATCGAAGAGCAAGCATCTAAGCTGGATGTGCCGCTTACCGAATATGCCGGAAGAGCTATCAATACGCCCGCCCCGATTTCCAGCGACCGTTGCACAGTTTTTATGGAACGCGACATCAACAATTATCTCACTGAAGAATATTCCGTTGACGAAGTACTCGCCAGTGTACTGCATTCGGTTTGCGAAAATTATCTGGCTAAAGTTGCTGTGGAAGCCAATATCGGTGAGAGGATTTGTTTTCAGGGCGCGACAGCCCGCAACAAGGCGCTCATTGCCGCCTTTGAACACCGTTTGAAAAAGCCAATCTTCGTTTCTCAATTCTGCCACCTGACAGGGGCTCTGGGAAGCGCTTTGATCCTCGCGGAAAACGCGGTGAAGAATTCTGCATTTCGCGGTTTGTCGCTTTATAAAGAATCAATTCCTGTGGAAAATGAAATTTGCGAGCTCTGTCATAATAACTGCAAAATAAACAAAGTAACCGTACAGGGGGAAACAGTCGCTTTTGGATTTCTTTGCGGACGCGATTATGACACGAAACATTATGTCGGACCGACAAAACACCAATATGAGTTGATCAAAGAAAGAATCTAGGTCTTCCATACAGCAAAAAAGCAGTCTCCGTTCAAGAAGCTGGTAAAGATAGGTATTCC
>JBEKMF010000154.1:0-4511 GCA_050008655.1 Smithellaceae bacterium | reverse complement strand
TCTAATTGTAAAATTGCCAAACCCCCTTATTTCAATACGCTCTCCTTGCTTTATTGCTTTAATCATCGAATCAAATATTATGTTTACGGCGTAAGTTACATCTTTATATGAATAAACTTTCAAATTTCCCTGCACTTCTTTGATTAAATCGTTTTTGGTCATAACTTTCACCGTTTATCTGTAAGGATAATATAAATAACTTGCTCCACTCCAACTCTCCATTTTTTCTTTCAATGATTCACTCAGTTGATTGACGGCACTTTCCATTAAATAATCGAAGATCGATGCGCGCTTTTTAGTAGGGTAAACCAGGTCATATTTCCCGTCTTTTCCCGCTAACTTACTGGCCAGTTTGGCCGCGAAATTCATGTCTCCGAGATAATCCACCAGCCCATATTCTTTGGCCTTACGGCCGGTAAATACGCGGCCATCGGCAATTTGCACAACCTTAGCACGGGAAAGCTTTCTTTCTCGCGCCACTACATCGACAAACTGGTTATAAATGTCATTAACCAAATCTTGGATAATTTTTTTCTCTTCAGGAGTCATGTCTCTCAGCGGCGAACCGATGTCTTTAAATTTACCGCTTTTCACTACGGAAGATTTTAAACCGATTTTTTTAAGCAAGCCCTCGATATTGGCAAATTGCATAATTGCCGAAATACTGCCTGTAATCGTACCGGGATTAGCCACAATCTTATCCGCCCCACAAGCCACAAGCAGTCCACCCGACGCGGCAATTGAACCCATAGAGGCAACTACTTTCTTCTTTTTCTTTAATTCTAAAACGGCATCGTAAATTTCTTGAGAGGCGGCTACCCCTCCGCCCGGAGAATCAACCCGTAAAACAACGGCAATAATGGAATTATCCTTGCCAAATTCATCTAACTGTTCTGTTATTTTTATGGAATCATAAATTGGACCATCTAAACTGACAACCCCAATTTTGTCACTTAAAGAAAAACCCTTACTTTTACTCGAATGTGAACCTATTTTATAGAAAAAAACATAAAACAAAATCCCCATAGCCAGAAGTATAAATACTCCCCAGATTACCGGATGTTTTCTCATGTTTTTATTTACCTTTTTGTTGATTGTTAATTTTTACATCGGCCAAAGCTTGACCTAAATTAGATCCTATATTTTCCTGATTATTTATATATTGATTCGATTCTGGAGTTGGTGCCGGAGCTTCCATCTCTTTTATGCTCAATCTGATTTTTTTGGATTTAGGATCAATACTCTTTACTACGGCCGATACAATGTCGCCGATCGCATAAAGCTCCGATGAAGTTTTAACGCGTTTTTGGCTGATTTCGGAAATATGGACGAGACCTTCGATTCCTTCTTCAATCTCCATAAAAATTCCAAAATCAGTGAAGTTAGTTATTTTACCTTTTACAACGCTACCGGGAGCATACTTTTGGGGTAATTCATCCCAGGGGTTTTTTTCAATTTGTTTTATTCCCAGCGAAAATTTCTCGTTATCTACATCCACATTTAAAACTACGGCTTCAACTTCCTGCCCTTTCTTAAAATATTCGGAGGGGTGAGTTACCCTGTGCTTCCACGAGATATCGGATACATGTACCAATCCGTCAATCCCCTCTTCAATTCCTACAAAAACTCCAAAATTAGTAATATTTCTGACTACGCCTTTGACAGTTGTCCCTACTGGATATTTCTCTTTTAGTTTTTCCCAGGGATTGGGCGCCGTTTGCTTCAAACTTAGAGAAATTCTCTTGGATTCCGGATTTACTTCCAAAACCACAACTTTTATCGTTTCACCTATATTCAATACTTTGGAAGGATGTTTTATTTCCCTAGTCCAATACATTTCTGATATATGGACTAATCCCTCGACGCCCGGTTCCAATTCCACAAAAACCCCGTAATCAGTCAAATTGACGACTTTGCCTTCGACAATTGAACCAACCGGATATTTTTCTATGATTTGCTCCCAGGGATTATCCGTTAACTGCTTTAGGCCTAAAGAAACTCTTTCTTTCTCGCGATCAAAGGAAAGAACCCGGACAGTAATCTTCTCTCCTTTATGAAAACTTTCCGCAGGCTTGGCTATTCTGCCCCAGGAAATATCCGTAACATGAAGTAGTCCGTCAATGCCTCCCAAATCAATAAAAATGCCGTAATCGGTAATATTTTTTATCACACCTTCCACAATGTTTCCTTCTTGGATAGAACTCAAAATATCTTTCTTTTCCGTCTCTCTTTCCGAAGCTACAATTGGACGGCGCGACAAAACTACATTGCTCCGTTTCCGATCATATTTTAAAACTTTGAAATCCAAGGTTTTGCCGACAAACTTGTCTAAATCTTTAATTGGACGGGTATCAACCTGAGAACCGGGAAGGAAGGCAATAATTCCAATATCAACCGAAAGGCCTCCCTTAACTTTTTCGACAACGGTGCCCTTGATAGAAATATTATTTTCACAGACGTTTTTAATTTCATCCCAAATTTTGAGTTTGGCTGCCTTATTTTTTGATAAGATTAAATTGCCGTCTGAATCTCTTTTATCAATAAATACCTCTATATCATCGCCAACGGAAATATGAATATTTCCCTGTGCGTCTTTCAG
This sequence comes from Smithellaceae bacterium, assembly GCA_050008655.1. Lineage (GTDB taxonomy): Bacteria > Desulfobacterota > Syntrophia > Syntrophales > Smithellaceae > UBA4810. Next base: position 1,912 of record JBEKMF010000154.1, on the reverse strand, counting down.
CTCTTCTGCGGGAATAAAACCTTCGGTTTTCCAACCGACGTCAACCATCACCATATCATCTTTGATTTGTACCACTTTACCTTTAGCAATATCTCCATATTGCAGTTGGTTAAGACTTTGCTCGTAAAGTTCTTTGAATCCCATATCATCTTCTTTAGGCTGAGATGATGTACTAACCGAACCTTTAGCCGAAGAGCCCGCCTTAACCTCCTTTTCTTTCGTTAAGTTTAAGTTATTATTGTTAACCATTAAACCAATCCCCCTAATTTTTATAAAGCTCTGCAAGTGTTAAAATTTAACACACTGAATATTAAATATCAACATAAATCCAGTGTATTTTCAAGTGACGCAGTCTATATCCTGCCTATTTTACTGAAATATAACTTGCAATTTTTTCCACAACTTCTTGTGCGGATAAATCAGTTGAGTCAATTATTATTGCTCCATCGGGAACTTTCAAAGGGGCAAGCTCTCTTTGTTCGTCCTGTTTGTCTCTAGTAAGCATATCTTGTTGAATAGCTTTATATTCAGCCAAGTTACCTTTGCCTATAATTTCTTTGTATCTTCTTTTTATTCTTTCTTCTGTTTTCGCATCAAGGTAAAATTTATAATCAGCATTCGGAAATACCACCGAACCCATATCTCTGCCTTCCGCAACAAGACCCCCGTGGACGCCTACTTCTCTCTGCAGGTTAAGCAGGCATTCCCGCACGACAGCATAAGTTGATATTTTTGAAGCAGCCAAACCTACTTCCTCCGTACGTATTTTCTCCCCGACATTCTCCCCATCCATATATACATTTAGTCGACCGTCAATGTATTTCAAGGCCACCTTGGTGCGGGAACAAAGATCAGACAAAGCGGATCGGTCATCGATAGATATTTTTGCTTTAAGAGCTTTATACGCCAATGCTCTATAAAGCGCTCCTGTATCCAGATAAATATAACCAAGTTTTTTTGCCACGGCTTTGCTTACCGTACTTTTACCGGCACCCGCCGGTCCATCTATAGTTATAATCTTTTTCATTTCCATACGGCTTGACCATAGCCCACGTTCCAAGTTCTTTAAAAAAGGAAAGCTTGCCTTAAAATTATAAAAAAGATAATAGGATAAAAATAACCACTTAATAAATATTAATTATGCGCAAACTTATTCAAAATCAATACATTTCTTTTGCTACTATATTTTTCATTTTATTTTTTTGGACAAGCACTTGTTTTGCCGAATTCACTTTTGCCGATGAAAAAAAAGTAGGCAAGGAATTTTACGATACATTGGTTAAACATCATCTTCTCCTCGAAAATAAACGCCTCAATAACTACATTACCCAAATCGGCAATTTAATCCTTGCGCAAAGTAAAAAAGTGCCCTTTGACTTTCATTTTTCGATTGTAGACAGCTCAGCAATAAATGCTTTTGCCACACCCGGCGGGTATATTTATATCCATAAAGGTCTGATTAATGCCGTCGAAAACGAAGCAGAACTGGCTGGTGTTATTGCTCATGAAATTGGCCATGCCAATGCCAGGCATGTTGCCAGCATAATTGAAAAATCACAGCAATTGAATATTGCCACACTGGCAGCTATTATCGCCGGTGCTTTCTTAGGCGGCGGAGGGCAAGCCACCGCAGCCATTGCCGCTTTTTCCGTTGCCGGAGCAACCAGCCTGACATTAAAATTTTCACGTGAGCACGAAGAAGAGGCAGACCGGTTGGGGATATCTTCTCTCGTTAGTGCCGGTTATTATCCGGCGGCAATGGTCGATTTTCTTAAGCTGATAAAAAAATATGAGTTTTTATCCAAGACCATTCCTTCCTATTTACGAACACACCCAGGCACTGATGACCGCATTTTTTATTTGGACAGCCTAATTCTAACCCAATACCGTCAGAAAGGAGTAAAAAATATAG
>JBEKMF010000153.1:0-5520 GCA_050008655.1 Smithellaceae bacterium | reverse complement strand
TCGCTGCCGATGGTTATTACATGCTGGCGCTCGACACACCGCAACAGGCCGCCCTCATCGGTGTGCGCACCATTTTTTATCGCGTCGCCACCATTGCCGCCAAAGGCGGTCTGGTGATTATGGCCGGTGTGCTGGAAAACTACGGCTACCCGGTGGTACGCGCCTGGTCGCTGGCATTTATCTGTGTGGCAGCATTTTTTCTGGCTTTGTGTATTTATCATTTTTTCGTCCTGCCGCGGCCAGTCGCAGACAAAAGAGCACCGTGGGATAAAAGAAAAAATTTTCTTGCGGAATATTTTCGCATTTTGACCCTATTTTTCCGGCGCAAAGACATTCTAATCATTATCTGCTTCTTCTTATTCTACCGTTTTGCTGAAGCGCAACTCGTCAAAATGGTTGCGCCTTTTCTTCTGGACACGCGCATTAAAGGCGGCCTGGGGCTAACCACTGCCGAAGTTGGTGTTATCTATGGTACCGTCGGAGTTATTGCGCTGATGCTGGGCGGTCTTCTGGGCGGATACGTCATTTATAAGAAAGGTCTGAAATTCTGGCTGTGGCCGATGGTTCTGATTATGCACCTGCCGGATTTAATCTTTGTGTATCTATCCCATGCTCTGCCGGAAAGTTTATGGATCATCGATTCCGCCGTGGCTGTCGAACAGTTCGGTTACGGCTTTGGCTTTACCGCCTACACTATGTATATGATTATGGTCTCCCAAGGTGAATATAAAACTGTTTTTTACGCGATAGGAACGGGTATTATGGCGCTGGGAATGATGTTGCCCGCAATGGCCAGTGGCTGGATTCAGGAAATGCTGGGTTATAAAAATTTCTTTTTGTGGATCATTGCAACTACGATTCCCGGATTTATTGTGGCGGCACTGGTAAAAATTGATCCGGATTATGGAAAGAAATAAGTAAATATGCCGGCTAAACAAATAAAAACAGCTTTTATTTTGGGGGCGGGATTGGGCACCAGGCTTAAACCACGGTTTATCGTCAACACGCACCATTGCGCGGAAAAATATAAAGAGGTTTTCCCGGAAGGAAGTTGGCAAGGTATCCCGATCACTTTCCGTCATGAGCCAATTTTGCTGGATACGGCAGGCGGTATTAAAAATATTGAAGACCTGATTGCCAATGAAGAGCGCGTTATTGTTTACAACGGAGACATTATCACCAATATGCCCATCGCGCCTTTGCTTGCTAAACATTTTGCACTGAAAATGGAAGTCACCATCGCCCTGCGCAGCAGCGGCCCATTACTTAATATTAGCATTAATAAAGATGGCTATATCTGCGATTTGCGCCATACTCTGCATAATCCGGGGATAAAGAGTTGCCTTTTTGTTGGAATTTATATTGTAGAAAAAATATTTTTACAGCGGCTGGAGGCTGGGAAAATAGAATCAATTGTTTTGCCGCTCATCGAAATGATTAAAGAGAATCCGCGTTCTGTTGGCGGCGTTGTGATTGATGATGGTTATTGGTATGACGTGGGAACGCTGGACGAGTATGAAAAATTGAAAAAAGATTTTCAGGATAATCCTCAATTATGGAATTTGCCGAAGGCAAAATAAAAAAATTTTTAAGCGATAATTTAGGTTCACGAACCACATTTGAAATTCTTCCTATCAAAAAAGGCGGCTCCGACCGTAGTTTCTTTCGCGTTTCCCTGCCGGATAAAACTAGTTTCATTTTTATGCATTATGGAACAAATATAGAGGAAAACGCTTACTGGATAGGCATCGACAAGTTTCTGTCCAGTATCAATATTTTCGTACCACGGATAATTGTCCAAGACTTGCGGCAGCATTTTATTTTGATGGAAGATTTAGGCGATATTGATTTATGGCAGCAAAGGACTCTTCCCTGGCATACAAGGCGCGATTATTATTATCGGGTGCTCACACAAATTCGTCGTCTGCATTCCTTTAAACTTAAAAAAATCCCGACGAATTTAAAATTGTCGCCAAGATACGGCCCCAAACTTTACCGCTGGGAGCATAATTATTTTCTGGAAAATCTCGTTGGGGAAGTTTGTAAGATAAAGACCCCTTCATCTTTGCTTAAAGAATTAAAAAAAGAATTGGAATCACTCAGCACACGCCTGCAAAAAATAAAGCCTTGTCTTATCCATCGCGATTTTCAATCGCAAAATATCATGATCAAAGATGATCGGCCGGTACTCATTGATTTTCAGGGAATGCGCCGCGGAAATTTGTTTTACGATCTGGGCTCGCTCATTTGCGACCCTTATGTTTCCTTTACTACTGAAGAAAGAAACGAATTAATAAACTTTTATTATAAACTTAAGTCCCCGGATTACAGCAGGAATGATTTTGCAATTTATTTCTGGGAAGCTTCGGCGCAGCGGCTGATGCAAGCATTAGGCGCTTATGGCTTTCTTGGGTTAAAAAAGCACAAGCCGGATTTTCTGAAGCACATTTACAACGGCATAAGGAATCTAATTCTCTCCACATCCAACGCTAAAAACTTACCTCTTCTGCACGAACTATCGCAGCAATGCGAGAGCATTCTGGCTGACCGGTAAATGTAAATCCTTTTTTCCGATTTATACAGTCTATATAAATCGGAAACGAAAAAGTATAAATTAAGCTTTATAATATTGATTTTATTTAATAATACTGGTAATGTTTCAAACATATAAAAACGATTTATACTGTATAAACATTGTTATAAAAGGGAATCACATAATGACAAATTGTAAAAAAATAGATTGGTCTAAATATCTCACTCTATTTATTGCTGCCATTGCCCTCATTGTTTCTATCAAGTCATGTTCTTCATCAAACAAAAGTATCGAAATTGCCGAGAAAACGTTTATTATAACAAATAGACCTTATTTAATTCTTAATCCAGTTAAAGATAAAGAAAAAGGATTTTTCATAGAATTCTTATTTGATGATAAAGGGTATGCATTAAAGGCCACATTTGAGGTATACAATGCCGGTAAGACTCCTGCTAAAAATATTAATATAGAAGATTATATGTTTAGAGGCTATATCGGAGAACATGTTGCTTTTTCAGAAAAATCATTCCCAAAATCCACCACTGTAATATCTTTGGGGCCTGGCGAAAAAAAAACTATGAGCTTGTATGTACCGCTGGAATATAAACCTAACAATGAAAAAATCGTTTCACGAGATACTAGATCAATTACAGGAAATAACGTTACATTTATAATCACATTACCGCTAATATATTCTTCAGACGTAGATGAATTAAAACGGTTTAAGACTATGGTAGTTTATGAATTTCCAAATTTTAAAGAAGCGCGTCTTCTTGCAACAGCAGATTGATTAAAAAGATAGTAATTGTGCAATAAAATAATGAAGGAGGTACATTGATGAAATATCGCTTAACTTTTTTTGCTTTTATAATTTCTGCATGCTTAATGACTGTTAGCTGCGCCACTGTGAAGTCTCCTCTAATTACAGCTTCATCAAAAGGTGATTCTGTAACTATACAGAAATTAGTCAAAGAAGGTGCTAATATAAATGAGGCTGATGCAAATGGACATACTCCCCTAATTTATGCTGTATGGTCCGGAAATATTGAGGTTGTAAAAACTTTATTAAGTCTAGGTGCAGCTGTTAACCAAAAAGATAAATCGGGATGTTCAGCTGTATATTATGCAACATATAATGGCTCAACTAATATTGCTAACTTGTTATACTTAGCTAATAGAGCTATGAAAAAAGGTGGTATCCAAGAAGTAAAAAAGGTCTGCAAAGATTTTCAAGAAGATGCAGTTATCATGTCTAAGGGCCGCCCTTTATATGAAGCCTACCTCAACTACCGTTATTTATACCCAAAAATTAATTATACCGGAAACAAAAAAATATCTATTATTGTTCGCGATCAACGACCATATGTTTTGTCTAAAGAGAAAGCGGGTGGATATGTTGGCTGGTGGAGAGAACGAGGTGTTACGAAGGCATCTGCTTATGATATAGGGACATTATCACAAAAACCATTGTCTGACGATTTAACTTTTTGTATTGCTGAAGCGTTAATTGATGCAGGTTTCTTAATTGTAAATAATTATAACCAAACTGAAACAGCGTCTAAACCGGATAGAATCATTTATGTAAATATTAATGAATTGGTAACAGATACATTTTCTGCAACAGGCTTGAATTATAATTTGGATATAAAAATATTTGATAAGAAAAATGTTCTTCTTGGAGAAAAGCAGATTACAGGCGCGGATAATCTCGGGGGAAGTGGAGGAATGAGAGAACGATTTATTTATGAATTAGTTCCAGTCGCAACGGAAGGCATTCTAAGCAAGATGCTTAATGCACCTGAAATACAAGCAGCATTGAGAGATTGAGCACAACAAGGTCAAACCAGCCGATCGCTACGCTCCGGCCGCTTTATTCGTTATGGTAAAATAAAAAATGGACACTGACCCCCTAAATAAATTAATAGGCACATTAAACTCCACCGGCCTTGAAATGGTAAAATATAACCTTCGTGGTTTTAAATACCAAAATCATGAAGTCCCCGACGTCAGAGAGTGGATAAATAAAAAAGAGCAAGAGTTAAAAAACATAGAACTCCAAAACATTCGCAAGAATGCATCCCAAAATAAGATATATAAAGAATTCAAGCATGTTAATTTTATAATCCAACAAACAATAACGAAAAACCTTCCATATATTATTAAAACTGTTATTACTGCTGTAATTGTTGCTTTTGTTATTTTGGGTATTAGGTATTTTTTCCATATTGATTTAAAACCATAACCCCTCAATCCGGCCGATCGTTTACTCCAGCTGATTTTTTTGTTACACTAGTCGCGTTTCCGCGGTCACGTACTTTTTTAGCATGTCCAATAGATTATCAATTTAAAAAACTGCCTCTGCGATAAAGGCATTGCAAGCACTCAAGCGATATGTTAGACAAATCACCGATTATTTGCTCTGGAGCAGAACATGGACATCAAGTACGATCCCCGTCAGATTGAAGAAAAATGGCAAAAGAAGTGGGACAAAGAAAAAACTTTTAAAGTCACGGAAGAGGCGCAAAAGAAAAAATATTATCTGCTGGAGATGTTTCCTTATCCCTCCGGTAAAATCCATATCGGGCATGTACGCAATTATACCATCGGCGATGTTGTTGCCCGCTATAAACGCATGAAAGGTTACAATGTGTTACATCCGATGGGTTGGGATGCCTTTGGCCTGCCCGCGGAGAACGCCGCTATTGAGCATAAAATCCACCCCTCTCAATGGACGAACGATAATATCGCCCATATGAAGATGCAGCTCAAACGAATGGGCTTTAGCTACGACTGGGACAGGGAAATATCAACTTGCGAACCGCAATATTACCGCTGGGAACAGTTATTTTTTCTCTGGATGTATGAAAAAGGCCTGGCCTACAAGAAACGCTCCACGGTCAATTACTGCGGCAAATGCGAAACAGTTCTGGCTAACGAGCAGGTGGAAGGCGGCTTATGCTGGCGCTGCAGCACGGAAGTGAATGAAA